>JANQPK010000044.1 GCA_028289505.1 Cyclobacteriaceae bacterium | reverse complement strand
GAGTGGTGGTGAGGCTAATTTTCTTATCCCGAAAAGTACATTTCCCTATGGCATTGTAAAGTTTACAGTTTTCGATCACCAGGGTATCCCATTGGCGGAGCGCTTGGTGTTTAATCGGCAGAAGATAGGCCCAGCAATCAAAATAAATACCAGCCAAAGTGCTTTTTCACCTCGAGAACCGATAAATATAAAAGTTCAGTTGGCAGAACATGATCAAGCCCCTATTCGAGGAAACTTTTCAATGTCGGTGGTTGATAAAAGACAAAATATCCAAGATCCCAATGAGGATAATATTGTCTCCAATTTGTGGTTAAGCTCCGAGCTGAAAGGAAAAATTGAGCACCCGGCGTATTATTTTAAGGATAACTCATTTAAGACGTTTAAGGATCTTGATCTGGTGATGCTCACTCATGGTTGGCGAAGATTTACCAGGGACACCATATTCGCAGAGTATACCGAAAATCCAACTTTCGAATTTGAGGAGGGCATTGCCATCAAAGGGAAAGTAAGCAAGTACCGGAGAGACAAAACCATTGAAGGTGGGCGGTTACTTATGATCACCCTTTCCGGGGAGCCGCAGTGGGCGGAGGTGAAGGTGGATTCCGCTGGATATTTTAATATTTACCCATTACAGGTGCAAGAGAATACTGAAATAATGCTTCAAGCCACTGACGCAAAAGGCAAGAGTCGAAATATATCAGTTGATTTACTTGCAGAAGATTATCCCATAATCGATAAGGTGAATGATACATCAATCAATCTAGCAAGCGCATCAATTAACGACGACGTTACCAATTATAGATTGGAAGAAAGCCACAAGCGTCGCCAAATAGATATGGCCTTTGGGAAGTCAGATTCAGTAACCTACTTGGAAGAGGTTGTAATCACTGGAAGAAAGCCACAAGGCATGAGGTTTTATGGTAGAGTTAAAGCACTCCCATTAGATGAAATACCCAATGCTCATACTTATTTCAGTGTATTTGAATTACTCAAATATCATTTCCCGGAAGTCTCAGTCACGGGAAGCGCTCTGGACCCGGATATTACCTTTTCAAAAGTTCGTAACTATAAGGGAGAACTTTCAAGCGGTGAACCTTTGTATCTGCTCGATGGGCTTCAGGTAGATAAGAATGTATTTCTTAATAGCTCTGTTTCAAATATTGAGGCCATGATAGTATCAAATGGGGTAATTGGGTTAATAAGTAAAACAGGGGTAAGTGCATCCTCCAGGGATAAAGGCATCCTTAACCTAAAGAACGTAGGCTATTACGTGAGCAGGGAATTTTTCAGTCCTGATTATTCGACCCATCAAGAAGAACACGCCAAGCCTGATTTAAGGTCCACCCTTTATTGGAATCCTGAATTGGTAATTGATTCTACTGGAATTGCAGAAGTTACATTTTACAATGCCGATTATTTAACCAGTTATTTGGTGAAAATTGAGGGGGTAACCACTAAGGGTGTTCCACTATACTCAACAATACAATTTCAGTCGAAATAACCATACCGTTCATCTGATACCTAGATTCCAAGTTCTAAGCGGATGGGTGCTCCGTTCACTCCAAAGATGCTATTGTTTTAACCAATAAATCGGGGTATAAAACAACAAAAAGAAGGCGCTTATTCCCTCAACCTTTTAGCTCCTTATGATAACGCGACAGATCTGCCAAATATGAACCGAGACTCTTCTTATAGTATTGTCTCATTACCGCATAGCTAATTATGGTAAGTAAGATTGAAACTGCAACTTTAATCATCAACCATATTTGTCCTTCCTGCAAAATAAAATAGTCTAATTCCAAAAAAAACGCACCAAAAAGCAAGGGCAATACAACCCCTGTGAATAGCCTGTTACATTTATGGATGCTACCAAGAACACTAGAAATATATTCCTTTAAAGATTCAGTAGTGAATTTTCTATTAACAAGCTTATACTCAAACCAACCGAAGGCAAACAACACCAGAAAAATAACTAATGCTATTATCTGAATTGGCAAGAACTTCGAAACATCAATCCATGGATGTTGGCTGGGAACGTATAGGATATAGAAAAATAGGATTCCAAAAGCACTAATAATCGTAGCCAAAGCAGTTACAGCCATATCCCTGAATAGCTTTTGATTGATACTGCGTACTATCCTGGTGGTCCCATAACTGATAATATTCTGAATGTCAGTTTCTGAATGTGCCTCCAGCCCAGTTTGATGTAAATTTTTCCAGGTTTCTCTTAATTCATTTAAATTCATAATTCATCAATTTTAAGTTTTTCTCGTAATCTTGCCTTTATCCGACTGATTTTGAAGCCTACATTGGATTCACTAAGCCCTAGAATTTGTCCAATTTCTTTATACTTAGCTCCCTCCATATAAAGCATTGTTAGAGCTTTCTCCACTTTATTCAAATCTTCTATTGCCGAATACAGTAACCTGATGTTTTCGTCGCTTTCGGAATGGGAATCGTGGATCAACTGATCAGAAATTGGTACTTGTTTGGGTTCTTTCTTTTGCTTTCTATATCTTGTTACCGCTGTGTTAAAGGCAACTCTATATATCCAAGTAGTTATTTTTGACCTTTGATTGAAATTTGGGAATGACTTCCATAATTGGATCAGAATGTCCTGAAACAAGTCCTTGCGATCTTCCTCTTCCCTGCAATAAACATTACAGATCTTGAGAATAATCTTTTCATTTCTTTTTATCAGATCTACGAACTCCTGGTCCACAGCAACTTCCTTTTACTTTATTAGTCGACAAAATCGGAAAATCCTTAGAAGGTGTTAAAGCCAAGACACCAATAAGTCAAGATTAACACATGAAATCAGGAAGGGCTTGCACTAAAATTATATAATAACTACATTTAAGGTAAATAACAATTATGAGCAAACATCACCTTGGAGAATTTGAGGAAATAGTGTTGCTGACAGTAGCAATACTGCATGGAGAAGCCTATGGCATAGCGATCATCAATGAAATTGAACAACGTCTAAATCGAAAAGTAAGTATCGGTTCTTTGCAAACTGTCTTAAGACGGTTAGAAAAAAAAGGATACCTCAATTCTGAATTTGGGGAATCCACCAAAGTAAGAGGAGGTAAGAGAAAACGCTACTTTTCTATCACCTCACTTGGTAAGAAAGTGCTGATTACAACAAAAGAGCAACGACAGGGACTGTGGAATGCAGTACCTCAATTTGTCTTTAATAATTAGTCATGGCTGATCGACCCTCTCAACAACCGCCGAATTGGATACTTTCCTTTTTCCGTTGGTTTTGCAAACCAGAATACCTGGAAGATATTGAGGGAGATTTACTAGAGCGGTTTAATCAGCGAGTAACCACCGATGGATTAAGAAGGGCACGTTGGGATTTTAGTAAAGATGTTATCCAACTGTTTCGCCCGGGGCTTATTCGATCCTTCCATTTTTTTCAATCTACTAACCACCGTAACATGCTACGACATAACTTAATCCTCACTTTCCGCAATTACCAACGATATAAAAGTACATTTTTGATCAACCTGGTGGGGTTATCTGGCGGTTTGGCTTGTGTACTGCTCATCTATCTATGGGTGAAAGATGAACTCAATGTAGATAAGTTTCATGCAAATGATACCCAACTCTATCAGGTGATGAAGCATCGGACTCAGAGTGGGCAGACCATCACCTCTACTTGGTTACCAGGGCTTACTGCCCAAACCCTCCGGGAAGAGCTGCCTGAAGTTGAATACGCCGCAGCTACTTTTGACCTTGACCACTACACACTTTCAGTAGGCGACAAAGATGTGCAAGCCATCGGTCAGTATGTAGGAGAGGACTTTTTCAAGATGTTCACTTATCCTCTTGTATATGGTGACCCTAGCCAGGTAATGGCTAACAGGAACTCTATTGTGATATCAAAATCCTTGGCCAATAGGTTGTTCAATACCACCGAAAATGTAGTAGGAAAAATTGTTGAATGGCAACATGAAGAACAATATCAGGTAACCGGAGTATTCGAAGATGTTCCTCGGCAGTCTTCTATGAAGTTTGATTTTGTACTGCCATTCGATATCATCTTGGAGGATTACGAATGGGCTACCAATTGGAGGACTTCATGGCCAGAATCCTACCTACAATTAAAGCCAGGGGCAGATGCAAAGCTATTGAACCATAAGGTTGCCGACCTTATCAATCGGAAAACTGAAGGTGAGGTCACCCACGTGACTTTGTTCGTGGCAACCTATACCGATAATTATCTGTTTGGTAATTATGAAAATGGCAAGCAAGCTGGTGGTAGAATTGAGTACGTACGGTTGTTCTCGTTGGTAGCCATTTTTATACTGGTCATTGCTTGCATCAACTTCATGAATCTATCCACTGCCCGAGCTTCCCGACGTCTAAAAGAGGTGGGTATAAAAAAGGCAATAGGTGCTGGACAATCTTCTTTGGTGGTTCAATATTTAGGGGAATCTACACTGTTGGCCGGAATGTCATTATTGGTGGCGGTGGTGCTTGTAAAACTATTACTCCCTCAGTTCAATCTAATCACAGGTAAGCAAATTCCGCTATTTTTTGATGTTCCTTTAGTGCTCTCTTTTTTGAGTATAACCCTGATTACCGGATTGGTGGCGGGAAGCTACCCTGCCTTGTATCTTTCAGCTTTTGACCCTGCCAAGGTGTTAAAAGGGACTCTGAACAAGTCGCTTGGAGAACTGTGGGCACGGAAAGGATTGGTCATCTTGCAATTCACCTTGTCCATTGTTCTAATAACCTCCGTCCTGATTGTTTATAAACAAATTGAGTTTGTACAAAACAAAAACCTGGGATACAACATAGAGAATATCTTAATCTTTGATCGAATTAGCTGGGAAGAAGGCAATCTGGAAACCTTCTTGGCTGAGATCAAGAAAATACCTGGTGTAACTGGTGCTTCCAGCTTGGGGCATAATATGACCGGACATAATTGGTCTACCTATGGAATACAATGGCCTGGTAAGGACCCGGATGATCGAACCGAATTCGAAATGATGCCGGTAAATTATGAGATGCTTGAGCTGTTGGGGATAGAAATGAAAGAAGGTCGAGAGTTTTCTAGTGTTTTCAGTACCGATAGTACCAAGATCATTTTTAATGAAGCTGCTATTGAACATATGGGGTTTACCGATCCAGTCGGTGAAGAAGTGGTATGGGGAAATGGAAATTTGCAAATTCTGGGCATTGCTAAAAACTTTCATTTCGAATCATTACATGAAAAAGTTAAACCTACTATGTTTTGGTTATCCCCACCAAGAACCATGTACCTTGTAGTTAAAATTGAGGGAGGAATGGAGCAATCAGTAATAAAGCAACTCACCGGGCTTCATGAAACGTTCTATCCTGGTTTTCCTTTTGACTACAAATTTATGGATCAGGAATATCAAGCGCTATACGCGGCGGAACAGCGGGTTTCAATACTCTCTAGGTACTTTGCAGCATTGGCTATCATGATTTCTTGTTTAGGACTTTCAGGTCTGGTAGCGTTCACTGCGGAACGACGCCTCAAAGAAATTGGCATCCGAAAAACGCTGGGTGCAAGTGCCACCAGCATCATCGGTCTACTCTCTGGTGATTTTACCAAGATGGTTTTGGTAGCCATTGTAGTGGCGCTACCGATTAGCTATTTGGCCGCTCGACAGTGGTTAGAGAACTTCGCCTTTCACATTGACTTGCAATGGTGGTATTTTGGTGGAGTTGGTCTGCTGGGACTATTCATTGCCTGGCTGACACTGGGACTACAGACATTTAAAGCAGCACAAATAAACCCCGTCGATACACTTCGCAATGAGTAGTTACGTTTCCTATTTTTAAAAGTATTGCCCAATACCTAGCACCCAACCATTGTTTTGGAGTTCGTCCCGATTGAATCCGTAATCCGCCCTGAATATGGCATTGTGCATCTTTTTGTAAATCAATCGGATCCCTGCTCCAAGAAAGTGTTCTGTGGTTTCACCTGTCACCAGTTCATTGAAGGATCCTCCTGGTTTTCGCCAACTTCCAAAGTCGCTGAAGAGTACACCTTGAGCCGCAAAGTTCCCCTGATCGAAAATGGTATTTCGAAGTTCCACATTCCAAACAAACGACCCGGTGCCACGATCAATTCGATTGCCCGAACCTCTAATATTCACATGGCTATCTAAAACGAAGGGAGCAAATGGCGAATCACTGTTTTCTGATAACCCGAAACGCATACGGGTAACTATGTTGGTTCTATTTTTTCTACCGGTCCTTAAGTATACATGAAAGTCCGTCCAACCTATCCAAAAAAGCGGTATGTCTTGGTCATTTAAGGTTTGAACAAATTGTAAATGTTGTTCCAAGTACCAACCAGAAAGTATATAAGAATGATAATTTCTCCGATCCAGATTATGAGACAATTTATAAAGCAGCTTTGGTAATCTGGCAGATTCAGGTCCAGGGGTAACTTCGCCATCATGCCTGGCGTCTTTTTCGTAGGTTTCTTCAAAATAACTGGCCCCCAATTCAATGGTGTGATTAAGGCGCAATTCCCTGATGAATGAGCCGGATATAGCATTATTATCATAGGAATAATAAACAGTTTTCTTATCGAAGAAAAGCGGCTCGATTGAAGCCCAACGTCGCAAACCGAAAGTCCCTCCCCAGCGACTTCCCTTGACATAAGGTACTCGCAAAAAGAGTTCGCCATTATGCCGTCGGTCGTTATTCTGATAGTATGCTGTTACCTGGATACCCCTGCCAAGCAGATTATGCTCGGTGGCTCCAAGCTGAAACCAAATATTATCTTCTAGCCCTCCAAAATTGATAATTGGAAAGAATGTAATGGCCTCCTCAATTTGAAAAGTTATTTTTACACCTGCTGCCAAAGTATCAATTTCGCTTTTTGCATCGACTACTGATATTACATTTCGCAACTGCTGTTCGTCCTTTTTCAGCAGGTCATAATCCAAAGGTTCTCCTACCTTATGGGAGATAAAACGGAGCAGGTGAGACTCTTTAGTTTTTTTTAATCCACTAAACTCAATTTCTTTCACCAACTGCTGTGCCTGAGTATGGTAATTGGAAAGGAACAAAAACCATATAAAGAGATAAGCTTTTGATGTAGATTCTTTAAGCAAATAAAGTGGTTTTTTTTATAGGTTAACTCTTAATCCAAAATTAACCGTAGAAGCTCTTCCGTTGTTGTCCTGAAGAAAAGAATTGGTAAAATAGGTATAAAGTAGTTCTAATTCGAACTTACGACTAAATTGATACTTTGCTCCTACTCCTCCTTGATAAAAGTAGTCAAGTTCGGGCGACCAAAAAGGAGAAAAGCCGTTGAGCACGTAAAGTGTGGTTAGTGGATTAGGGAAATAGCTCAGGATCAAGGTTGCCGGGGTGGAAACTCGATTTAAAGCGTCCTCCGCTTGCCCAATGTCTTCAATCAACAAGTCGATTTCAGCAAATAAGGAAAAACTATTCCCCAAAGTAAAATCATTGAATACCTGTGTCCACCAGGTGGCATTATTCCAATCGATATAAGGTTGAGTAGAACTTCCTTCTAGCTCGCTTCCAACAGGTATCCAAAGGGCACTCTGTATGGAGAAATTACCCCACTTTGGTACAGGAGCCCACCGTATTTTGGGACCTATGGTGGTAATACCATTCCTGGAATTCTGCATTTCTCCCCCTTCAAAAACAGAAAAGGGGGAAGATGATGCATCTGAATTTAATACGGAACGGTATCTTACTTCTACCCCTGCATTGAACCTATCGCTTACTCCGTATAGTGAGGTAATGAAACTGGTAAAAAAAGTAGATCGATCGGTATGTGTTTCACCGTTTCCCGTTAATTGAGTGTAAAGGTTGTTAAAAATCTTGTTTTCAGTAGTTCCCTTGGGTATAGTAGCAGAAACCACATAGCGTATTGAGTTATTAGCGGTATTTCCTACAGCTGAACCCAGTTTACCTGATTTAGAAATACTATTCAACGACCAGTCGTATGGGTAGAATCCAATTTTGTAATTTGCAGGAATAGGTGTTTCTCTATATTGGTTGATATAGTCCAGGGTCTTGGCTTTAGAACCACCAAAGTCTGCTGCATACCATTTGAATATTTCCGAAAGCTTTGCCTCTTGTTTGGATTGATCAACCCGAATAAACTCTGGATTATTCAACGCTAGTTTAGTCTGTTTTTCTAGCTGAGGTTCTAAATTTTCAGGGGTATAGGCAAAATCAGTGATAGGAGGACATCCCAAAGCGCCACAAACCAATACAAAATGAAATCGGGGATCCTGATAGGCCCGTAAAAGTTGCTTCTTCTCTAAATCATTCAGTGTCATCTTCTCACCGGCTACTAAATACTTTTTAGTATCGAAAAAACCATTTACATCTAGCACTGACGCTATAGGATAAACATCCACTACCCCTTTTAACACCAGTAAATTATAGGCGTTAATAAAGAATGCCTGCTTGGTTTTAGGGTCCTTTTCAGATAGTGAAGCATTGGCAACTTCATCTATAAGCGAATTGAATTCAGGGTTATTATTTATGGTACTGTAAACAACCCTGTTCTCTTTCACATGCTTTTTCAAAAAGCTGTCTACCCGGGTAAAGAAGCCATCATCAAGACTTTGTGCTCGTACCAGGTAGGGCATTACAAATACTGATATCAAAAGCCATATTAATTTCTTATTCATAGTCGTTCTTGAGTAAGTACTAGGCTAAATCTAACTATGCAATAGCTTTAAAAGTGTCATCTTTTTTACTTAAACCTATCTTTATGATTATAAATGACTTGTTCGTGATGGTGTGGTGATACTTTCGTGATATTTACGTCGAATTTTATTGTTAAAAGCATGTACTGTCCCTAGAATGATTAAAAAGCTTCAAAACCATGACTTAGAAACATCAAGCCAGATTTATTCGGTTTTCCAATTATCCTATGCGATGGAAGCAGAAATATTGGACATAAAGGATTTTCCACCACTTAAAAGACCCCTTGAAAGTTATCTTGAAAGCACCAATGATTTCTATGGGTATCTTGAAAACCATGAACTAGCTGGAGTTGTTGAAGTAGAACCAACTGATAAATATATAGATATCAATAGCTTGGTGGTGAAGCCGAAATTTTTTAGACGCGGTATAGGACGAAAACTTATTGAATTCACTTTCAATAGATTTGACTCTGGTCTCTTTATGGTTGAAACAGGTATTGACAACAAACCTGCCATCGAGCTTTACAAAAAGCTTGGATTTAAAGAAATAAAACAATGGAATACTGATTTCGGGATCAGAAAGATATTATTTGAGAAAAGAGTCCATAAATAAGCAAAGTTCCACCATCTTTAACTATTCCAGACGAAGAATCAAACGCTCACCCTTACCAATTCTTTTAAGTGCTGTAAAGTGTATGGTCGATCTGTTTTCATCGACCTTTAACCTATAGCCCTCCCCTTTGTTAACCTTGTCCTCATAGGAAAGCTCAAAACTATTTAATTCAAGAGTCCCGTAAAGCACCTCCAACCAAGCGTTTCCTTCCGCTATCTTGAAAGTACCCCAGGCATTTCCAGTGGACCAGAATGTACTGAAATCACCTTCATGCCCCTTGGGACCAAACGCCATGGTTTTAGTGGTTCCATCATATTGAAATCCAGTGAGCGCTAGCAAAACGGACCAACTTGACATTGCCCTGGCATAATGAACCCCGCTTTCGTCATGCATGAATGGGTTTCGTCGGAATCCATCATATCTGCGCTGAACAGCCTGAACAATTTCCTTACCTTCTTCCACCATACCCGCATGGATCATTGATGCCGCCACCGCAAACTCAACCCCGGTCCACACCTCTTGCGCGTAAACAAAAGGCAAAAGCGGTTCGTTGTCATGAGGCCACGAGCATAACACTACCCCCCCATCTTCATTTAATGCATATATGCGCTGTACATTCCCATAATCGCCTATCCTCGGTATGTAGTTATTCTCATAAACTGCCCTTAAAGCCAGACGGGTTTTTTCTTCATCTACTAGGAAGCCCAAACCCGCATTATGGGCAATGTATTGCCCCAAAAGTTGATCGGCCAAACACCCGTCTCCATATTGATACTTTGGAATTACCTTTCCATTCTGATCCGGTGGTGACATTTCGACTTTGTCAGGAAGTTTTTCCGTTTGGATCTCAGGCATAACCTGGATGAAGTATTCCCCGTTCCATAAGATATCCTCCATTTTTTTTACCCCGGAATCGTACACGGCTGCATATTGTTTGGCTTTTTTGGACTCTCCCATGGCCAAAGCCATTTCCGATCCTGCTTTAAGGGCTCCCAAATAGCAGGATGTGGTCATGGAACTAGGACCATAAAAGCTTATATCATAAGTATTTGGTTGCTGTCCTTCCATAATGCCATCCTGGTTTCGATCCCAATCAGAGTGCCATGCGTATTCCAGTGCTAGTTTAACTTTTGGCCACATCTTGGACAGCCATTGGTTATCGCCCAGCATCTTCCATTCTCTGTATAGCCTGATAATACTTCCCATTTGCCCATCAGCCGCTAAACTACCACCAAGCCCGTAGTCTCCCAGAGGAAAAACAGCTCTGTGATCCTGACGTCCTAGTTCATCCACATTCTTTAAAAACTCTATTTCTCGCATGTTTCTTTCCATACTGGGGAAAAGGCTGGCCAGGGTTTGTTCATAGTTCCATACATGGGTGCAGGTTCCAGGGCAGCACCATCCTTCTGAGGTAACACCCTCAAAACCGTGAACTTCTCCCTTTTCAGTCATTTGAATCAGGTTGGTACGAATACTTGTAGCCTGCGTACTCAAGGCCTCAATTATTTCGGATTCATACGACCCTTCATTCAAGGCTTCTGAAAAAGTTTTGGTTAGTTGGTAAAGCTCTGTTTGTTGGTTCACAAAGGTTTCCAGGGCATCGGTAGCACTAGTAAATAGGCTTTTGTAATAGTTCCCAAATACTTTTACCGCTTGGTTTATCCCCAAAGTTTCGTTTGCGGTGAAAATCCTGTTGGGGAAGTACCACGCCATATAAAACGGCACCTCTATTTCCTCACCGGCGTTGAGTTCAATGGAAACTGAAATCGCAGTATTCCTATTAGAGATTTCATTATACTCCAATTTCTTGTATGTAGATTCCCAGGTTTTGTGATCTACCGCTATTTTACCGTCATCCGAAAAATCCTTCCAGAGTATGGTAAGATCATCCCGCCATCTTCCAGGATAAAGATGGGTCTGTATAGTAGTATTAGGAGCGCTGGTCATTACCAGAAAATCACCCTGATAATTGACGGTCTCCGGCCCCTCTTCAACTTGAAACCTGGTTCCCTCCAAACTACCGGTCTGGTAATAGGTATTGCTGATTTTTTCAGCTTTAATAGGGTTTTCCATGGTTAGCATGATGGCCGCTGAAACCTTTTTTGAACTGGTATTTTTGAGCTTCCAGGTGTAACGGATCACCGGGAAGGAGCTGGTGCTGACATTTAGTGGAACAAAAGGTGTAAAGACTTCAAGACCAATATTCAGTGGTAATCCAGCGTCTTGGAATTGCCATTTTGCCAAAGGAAAACGGTTAGTGAAGGTCGCTTCTTTCAGTCTTGGAAGACCAGAGGCCTTTGTATGTGATTCACCAGTGTAGGGTGGATAGTACTCTCGTTCCAAAACCTTGTTGATACTTTCTTCACCTTCCTGGCTGACATGAATAGCAAAAAACGTATTTACAGGTTCACGTACTCGATCTGGTCTATTAAATACTTCAATATGTTCAATGTTTCCTCTACCTCCAAGCAAAATATTACCAGTACTAATCCCACCTATGGGTACGGATAGGCTTTGCAGGTTTTTACCGGTGTATTGAAATTTCCCAGATTGTGCGTACCCAATAAAAGCTATTAGATATGCGCTGATTAGTAAAAGGTGTCTTTTGAACATCATGATCTTGCAATTAAGAATAAATCTAACTTAGAAAATGGTAAAAAAATAGCAGTTATAAGCCGTTGACACAGTATGTGATACGAATTCCGTAAACTCACCTTATGCAGTCGTCAGGAACAGATTATCCCACCAGGTTCTACAGCTTTCTTTATGGAATTGCTAGACTTGATAGCTCTTTATTGATACTCCGTTTCGTTGACGATATACCCATACAAGCCCGATTTGCTCACGTACCTTGATAAAAATCATCATTGCCGCTGACAATTACTATGCACGCTATTTTGTAGTTATAGATAGCTTGGAAGCTGCAATGAGATGTGATATCATCTCCAGTAATACGAACTAAATTTCTACCGATGTACGAACAAAAAGCGCAAACGGCCATTAGCCAGGCCGAAGAGATGTATAGGAATGCCCAGGAAGAACTGGCCAGACCAGAAGAGGATGTAGTGCCTTACAGCGTATGCCGCAACGCCTTCAAATCTGTAAATAAGTATCTGTCTGGCTACCTGTTGCAACACGGTGTGGATATCCACGCTTCCATGTCACTGGATGCACTGCTCAGCCAATGTCAGGCAATAAATCCCAAGTTCAATGACCTTAACCTGGATCCTCTGTATAGTACCAGTGAGCCAGAAGATGTTTGGATGGATATGGATGTGGTAAAAGAATATATAGATATCGCCTCCAAGACCAGGGCAATGGTGGGACAATCCTAAATACAATATCATGGATCCCAAAAAGAACAATTTCCGATTTCCTGGAACTCGTGCCGCCATGGATGGTAATACAGCTGCCATCATGTGTGAACGCGAGTCGTCCGATGCCGCCGGTGCTTACCCCATCACCCCTTCTACTCAAATGGGGGAATTTTGGGCGGAAGAAGCTGCTAAAGGGCATTTGAACATCTCTGATCGCCCCTTAATCTTTATTGAACCTGAAGGCGAACATGCTGCAGCTGCAGTAACCGCAGGATTATCCATGACCGGACTAAGAGCGGCTAACTTTTCCTCCGGTCAGGGAATTGCCTACATGCACGAGTCGTTATACGCCGCTGTGGGTAAGCGCCTCACCTATGTACTGAACATTGGTGCCAGAGCCATGACCAAGTCAACACTTAATGTTCATGCCGGTCATGACGACTACCACGCCATCGATGATACAGGTTTCTTTCAATTATTTGCTAAAAATGCGCAGCATGTGGCAGACCTGAATATTATTGCGCACAAAGTGGCGGAGCTGGCCCTGACCCCAGGGGTAGTGGCGCAGGATGGTTTCCTCACCACCCACCTGATCGAATCCATGATGGTACCTGAAAGAGCGTTGATCAAAACTTTCCTAGGCCGGCCCGATGATATCATAGACACCCCCACCCCAGCCCAAAAAATCATCTACGGCGATAAACGTCGCCGTATCCCTGAAC
>JANQPK010000035.1 GCA_028289505.1 Cyclobacteriaceae bacterium | reverse complement strand
GGGGAGAAGCTGGTTTTTTCCGAAGAGGAGTTTTCAACCAGCATTCTGGCCGTTGAAAGTTTCGTACTGGATAATTGGGAGGCTATGCACTACCTGGTGGGCAGGAGCAACCTGGAAGTAATAGGTAACCGCTTCATCATTAGACTAAAGCACTTTCTGGATAAGAATAAACACTATGTAGTCCAAGAAGTACGGGAGAGCAAGGAGCTTTTTCACCTATTGGGAAAAAGTAGAACTGAAGGCTTAAATGATATAGAGAAAAAAATTGTAAATGAACAACTTATAGATATATTTAAGACCATTCCAGCCTTTGTAATTATAGCCTTACCCTTCACCTTTATTACCCTTCCTACACTGTTGGCATTATTACCTAAAAGCGCATTTCCCAGCTCTTTTCAGGAATAAGCGGTAAAAACGGTTCCATCAGTTTTATAATTGATGCTGTTTATCTATATTGGCCGGTCATCATTTTTAATCCATACAGCGTATGCAGATTGGCGTTTTATCCGAGCCCTCAGATCGACGTGTGGCCCTGGTGCCTGATATAATTGAACAACTCATATCATCGAACAATCAGGTATATATCGAATCCGGCGCTGGAGTACAGTCTTACATATCAGATGAGCTTTTCGAAAAGGCCGGTGCCAAGGTTGTCAGCCGCCAACAGGTAATCGACTCCTCAGACCTGGTGATCTCTATTAATCCATTACCACAAGAGACCTACAGCTCGTTAAAGGGTAATGCTACGGTTATCAGTTCATTTCAACCATTTAATGATGATGAAGTATCTAAAAACTTATCAAACAGTGGGTTAACTGGTTTTAGTATGGATATGATCCCCAGGATAACCCTGGCACAAGCTATGGATGTGTTGTCCTCCATGGCCTCAATTGCTGGTTACCAGGCGGTGTTGGAAGCAGCGACGCATTTACCTCGTTATTTTCCCATGCTGACTACTGCTGCAGGTACTATTCCACCTGCCAAGGTATTGATAATGGGAGCTGGGGTAGCTGGTTTACAAGCTATTGCCACCGCCAAGCGGCTTGGTGGAGTAGTGGAAGCATTTGATACCAGATTAGCGGCCAAGGAAGAGGTAGAGAGCTTAGGAGCAAAATTTGTAATGGTAGAAGGGGCTACTGATGATAAAGATGCTGGTGGTTATGCGGTGGAACAAACGGAAGAGTACAAACAGCGGCAGCAAGTTCTGATTCAAGAGAAGGCTACTAAAGCGGATGTAGTGATTACCACCGCTCAACTAAGAGGTAGACCGGCTCCATTGTTGATTAAAGCAGACACCGTGAAGTCTATGAAACCAGGGGCAGTGATCGTTGATCTGGCCTCGTCAACCGGTGGTAACTGCGAACTTACCAAGGATAAACAAACTATAGAAGAGCACGGTGTCACTATAATTGGAAGTTCGGATCTGGCACAGCAAGTACCCATGCACGCCAGCCAATTATATGCCAAGAATATATTGAACTTCCTAAAAGTATTGATAACCGAAGAAGGAGATCTGAATCTGGATTTCGAGAATGAAATTCTGAAGTCAAGTTGTATAGCGCACGCCGGTGAAGATAGGTATAACCTAATGTTGAATAGCTAATATCTAAGATCTACGAAATTCAGACTCAACACTAAACACTAAAAGCTAAGGCATGGAACTACTGGTGCAATTTATAAGTGAAAACCTTACCATGATCTACATCCTGGTGTTCATTATATTTCTGGGTACGGAGGTGATATCCAACGTGCCTACGGTGTTGCATACACCCCTTATGTCAGGGGCCAACGCCATTAGTGGGGTAGTAATTATTGGTGCAGTGTTGTTGATCAGGCAGGCCAGTTCCGACAATTACCTCATTCTTATTCTAGGGTTTTTTGGTATCATGCTGGCCATGATCAATGTGGCTGGAGGCTTTGCAGTGACCAATAGAATGCTGGAGATGTTTAAAAAGAAAAAGAAGTGATCAAGCTAAGAACTAAGATCTAAAAACTAAAAAATCAAGAAGTTGGAAGGTACTATCACCAATTTTATATACCTGATTTGCATATCGCTTTTCATCATTGGGCTAAAGAAGCTCAGTCACCCCGATAGCGCCCGCACCGGTAACCTGCTGGCGGCAGCGGGTATGATTGGCGCCTTGTTGGTTACACTGATTACACCCTTGCCGGTAGGGGATAACAATTACGGTGTTATTGCCGGAGGTATCGTAATCGGATCCATTATCGGTTTGGTAGCAGCCAAACGCATCAAAATGACTGCTATGCCAGAAATGGTAAGTTTATTCAACGGGCTTGGCGGTGCCTGTGCCATGTTGCTGGCATTCGTTGAGTTTTACAATCACCCACCAGAGGCAACCTTGCTCAGTGGTCAAATAGCCACCACCTTTTTTGCGCTGTTTATCGGTAGTATCTCATTTACCGGCAGTTTGGTGGCGTACGGGAAGCTGGATGGCTTTCTGAGGGATAGTTTAGTGCCGCCTGCTCCTAAAGTAATCAACGTGTTACTGTTGTTGGTGATTCTATTCCTGAGCATATTCACTATGACCAGGCCTGAGCTCAACTTTACCTATGTTATCGTGATCCTGGTTCTCAGTTTGATCTATGGAATTACCTTCGTGACGCCTATTGGAGGTGGAGATATGCCAGTGGTAATTTCCCTGCTGAACTCATTCACCGGTCTAGGAGCGGCGTTAGCCGGTCTCATTTACGGAAACCAGGTAATGGTAGTAGGAGGAGTGTTGGTGGGTGCCTCGGGCACTATCTTAACTATTTTGATGTGTCAGGCAATGAACAGGTCCTTGATGAATGTGATAATAGGCGGTTTCTCAGCCTCAGGCGGGGGGACTGCACAAAGTGGGGAACAAGTAGCCAAGGAAGCCACCTTTGTGGATACTGCCATCATGTTAAAATATGCACAAAAAGTTATTGTTGTGCCTGGATATGGCATGGCGGTCGCACAGGCCCAACATACAGTTCATGATTTGGAAAAAGCCACTGAAGAGGAAGGGGTAAGCTTCAAATATGCCATTCATCCGGTGGCTGGTCGTATGCCCGGGCACATGAACGTATTACTGGCTGAAGCTGATGTGCCTTACCCTAAATTACTCGATTTAGACGACGCCAACCGCGAATTTCCCAGCACCGACGTAGTATTGGTAATAGGAGCTAATGATGTAGTGAATCCTGCAGCCAAGACGGATCAATCCAGCCCAATTTATGGTATGCCAATCCTTGATGTTGAACAGGCTCAGAATGTTATCGTGCTGAAGCGCAGCATGAATCCTGGTTACGCTGGGATTCAAAATCAACTATTTTTTGGAGACAATACTCGTATGCTGTTCGGTGATGCCAAGAGCTCATTAAGTAAGCTGATTGAGGAGCTGAATAACGTTTAAGCAGGATATTTTGCAATAATCCTTAAAGCAAAGTTTAATCTACTGTTTATTTGAAATGTTTTAAATACCTGATAAACAGCATATTGATTCACAAAAAAATAATCCAATTTTTTTGTATTTTTCAAATAATTTTTATTTTTTGACCTTCTCAGCAAAATCGATTCCGTTGCTTTACAAATGTTTTGATAAAACCCTATTTAATATCTTGTGAGTAATAAAAATCCAAAAATTGACAGAAAACCGTAAATGCAATAGGTTAAATTTGAGATTGTTGTATTCTAAAAATGTGTGTGGATTAATTGAAGTTTTAAGTATTACTATATGGCTGGCACGTCTAAGAGGATAGATAATTATCAGGACCTTGATAATTTAAGAGTTTATAAAATAAAAGGGGTTGACAAAACCATAATTGCAAGAAAAGGAGGGCCCACCTCTGAAGAAGTCAAAAACGGAGAGAACTACGAGGATTTAAGAAAAAACCAACAGGAATTTGCCGCGGCATCAAATTTAGCTAAGACCTTAAGACATTCCCTGCCACAAAAGATGGCTAAAATCTGTGAGCCATATGTTTCGGGCAAATTGACCGCCCAGTTTAGAAATTTAGCACAATTGAGTGGGGGCGACACTGGTAAGCGACCGATTTTACTCAGTGAGAACGGACAGTCCTTAGAAGGATTTGATTTTAATTCTAATGCACCGTTCAAGCAAACCTTTCCTACCAACGTGATGGTGATGAGTGGATCGAATTACGGACAGTTGATCCTTCACATACCTTCTTTCACCCCCAAGGACGATTTAAGCGCACCTCCAAGCGCTACCCATTACCAATTGTTCTCGCATTTATTGTTGCTTTCTGACTTCACTTACAAACAGGAGTCTAGGGAATACAACCCTTGCTCACCTGAAGTTCACGCCCGAAAAAGTACCAAGGAGAATCCTATTCATCCCATCATCAATTATCCAGAGGAAAGCACCACTCAGCAACTGTCGGTGTATGATGGAGAGGAATTACCTCCTGGCACTCGGTTGCTACTGATCTTAGGGGTTAAGTTTTATCGCTATGATAACTTAAAGTACATCGATCTGCCCTCAGATAGTTCGATGCAGATCATTAAGGTTATCTGATACCCTGGGGGAAAATTCCAAGCACCAAATCCCAACTAACAAGAAAGCACCAGTTTCCTGGTAACTAACAAGTGCCAATTGCCAAGCAACAAATAATTGCCAACTGCCAACTGCCAAGGGGCAAAGTTCCAAAAATCAAATCCCAACTAACAAGCAAGCACCATATTCCAGCGGTCAAAGGAACGGTAGCCTGCAACCTGAAACCTGCATCCTACATCCTACATCCCGTAACCTGCAACCTGAAACCCGCAACGTGCAACCCGAAACCCGTAACCCGCAACCCGCAACCCGCACCCCGAAACCCGCAACCCATCACTCATAACCCATAACCCATAACCAATTGCTGCCTTCCACGTAAATTTTAGTTCCGATTGGGAACTCTTTATGCTATTTTTGTACCTTAATTTGAGGTATCTGCTAACTATATGACAAAAAGACAATCAATCATTGTGGGGGTTGGTGTGCTGGTAATCATGGTGTTGATGGGGGGATTTTTTGCCAGTATGAAAAAGGAACCCCCTAAAATCAATTTTAAAATACCCCCAAAGGTTGTAAACACTATTCCTGTTCAATACACGGATGTTGAAGCGGAAATTGTCACTTTTGGCAGGGTAGAGTCCTCCCAGCCTATTGACCTGATTGCGGAGGTGTCTGGTAGAATACTTCCAGGCCGGGTTGCTCTAAAAGAGGGTACGGACTTTACCAGAGGGAGGCTGTTGTACAGGATTGAGGATCCCGAAGTACAACTTGACCTGAAATCCCAAAAAAGTAATTTTTTAAGAGATCTGGCTTCCATATTACCGGATCTGAAAATTGATTTCGCGGACTCATACCCTCAGTGGAACCAATATTTTGAAAGTATTGATATTGACAAAACACTGCCGGAATTACCCCAGTACAAAACAGATCAGGAAAAAACTTTTTTAGCTACCAACAATATTTTCAGTAACTATTTTAGCATCAAAAGGGCGGAGACAAATTTGCGCAAGCACCAGATCTACGCGCCTTTTAATGGTAGTTTTTCACAAGTGATGTTTGAGCCTGGAGCCTATGTAAACCCCGGCAGCATGATTGCCAGGATTATCAGGACGGGAAGTCTAGAGTTAAAAGTACCAGTTGAGGCAGCTGATATCGGTTGGGTCAAGGTTGGCGCCGAAGCCACGGTTTCAACTGAAGATGGCTTACAGAGTTGGGAGGGAAAGGTTCAACGTATCGCCGACGTAGTGAACCAAACCACCCAGTCAATCGATGTAACCATCCAAATCATACCCAACCAGCACCAGATGTATGATGGACTTTATTTAAAAGCAAAAATACCGGGTGGCGTTATTTCCCAAGCCATGGAAATAGATCGTAGCGCGGTCTATAATGGATCACAAGTTTATACAGTAGAAAATGATTCTGTTCTTAAAGTTAGGGAGATCAACACCAAAAGAATCAACAGCCAAACGGTAGTGTTCAATGGATTGGAGGAAGGTGAAGTGTTGGTAAATGAGCAACTGATTAATGCCCATAACAACATGATTGTTAGTATAAAACAAGACTCTGCTTTGACTTCTACTAAAGAGAAAGCAGTCCCCAGTAATAACTAGGCTTATGGAAAAAGCATTGAGAAGTCTGGTAATGTTGTTTGTCAAGTACAAGATATTGGCAAACATACTGATTGCCGTCACCGTGATATTCGGCCTGATCGCGTTATCGAATATCAATCTTTCCTTTTTTCCTGAAAGCAAACCGAGAAGCATTATTATTCAGGTAGTGTACCCTGGAGCATCGCCTCAAGAAATGGAAGAGGGGGTAACTTTAAAGGTGGAAGAGTCTATTCGCAACATCGCGGGCATAGATGAGATAATTTCTACCTCTTCAGAGAATAACGCCAACATCAACATAGTCACCCTTAAAGGCTATGATATCGATGAGATCTATACCGAGATTAAGAATGCAGTAGACCGCATCAATGGATTCCCGCTAGGAGCGGAAAGGCCAATCATCTTTAAGCAGAAACCCCAGACTACCGCGCAATGGCTGGGCTTAACCGGTGATGTCGATCTGATGACTCTGAAGCGTGTAGCTGAAGATATTGAGGATGACCTGCTGGCATCGGGAGTGATTAGCCAGATTACCATAATGGGGTTTCCAGAACTGGAGATCTCCATTAACGTATCTGAGGTTAATCTGGCCCGATATGGACTTACCTTCGATGATGTAACCCAGGCAGTGCGCAATACTAACCGTGATATTTCCGCGGGACTGATCAAAACAGAATCCGAAGAAGTACTGATTAGATCCAGAGCCAAACAAACTGATGCGCAGCGAATAGGTGACATTGTGATCAGATCCAATCAAGACGGAAGTAACTTGCTGGTAAGCGATGTGGCAGAGGTTGAAGAACGATTTGCCGAAGTGCCTTTTAAATCCACCATGAACGGTAAAACTGCGGTATTCATCAGGGTCGACAAGTTGGCAGAAGAAGATTTGCTGACCATTTCCAAGTACATTGACGGCTATGTGGAGGATTTCAATAACAAACAGTCTGCCATTAACCTGGAGGTATCCTACGACTTCATGGATATGTTGGGCCAGCGCCTTCAGATGCTTATGAGTAACGGTGGGTTCGGACTTTTACTGGTACTTACTTCATTGGGATTATTTCTCAGCCTTAGACTGTCTTTCTGGGTAGCATGGGGGATTCCATCCTCATTCCTGGGTATGTTCATCATCGGAAGCTTTGTGGGTATCACCCTCAATATGATTTCCCTCTTCGGAATGATATTGGTGGTGGGTATTTTAGTGGACGATGGCATCGTAATAGTGGAAAACATTTACAGTCATTTTGAAAAGGGTAAAAACCCATACCCGGCAGCGGTTGATGGTACGGTGGAAGTAATGCCTGCAGTATTTGTTTCTGTCTCCACTACCATTGTGGCCTTCACCCCGCTTTTAATGCTGGAAGGCGGTATGGAGATCATGTTCGAGATGGCAGTGGTAG
>JANQPK010000028.1 GCA_028289505.1 Cyclobacteriaceae bacterium | reverse complement strand
GTGTTGGCGGTGATGGTACGTTACTGGAAACGGTTTCATACGTTGGTAGCTTGGAGTTGCCAGTGGTGGCAGTAAATACGGGAAGGTTAGGCTTTTTGGCAACCATATCAAAGGAAATGATCCCTCAGGCAGTGGAAGCTCTATTTCACAATCAATTTTCTTTCGAACAAAGAACCCTGCTCAGAGTCGATTCTGATCGAGACATTTTCAACGGAACAAACTTCGGCCTTAATGACTTCACGATACTGAAAAAAGATACTTCGGCAATGATCACCGTACATGCTTACATAGATGGGGAATACCTCAATAGCTACTGGGCTGACGGTCTTATTGTTTCAACACCCACTGGTTCAACTGGTTATTCTTTGAGCTGTGGCGGCCCGGTAGTTTTGCCACAGTCCAATAATTTCATCATTACTCCGGTAAGCCCACATAACTTGACGGTTCGCCCCATGGTGGTATCAGATAATAGCGTGATCTCTTTCGAGATTGAGGGACGCAGCAAGAACTTCCTGGTTTCACTTGATACCAGATCATATACTGTAGATGCGTCGGTGCAAATGGCTGTTAGTAAGGAAAGCTTCCAAGCGAAGTTGGTAAAATTAGATGGATACAATTTTCTGGACACTTTAAGGATGAAACTTAACTGGGGGTATGATGCCAGAAACTAACACACGCTCAAACATTTTTATTATTTCTCACTAATGTATACCTTTGTTTAGTACCATTTTTTAGCTAAAGAATATAACTAATTTAATGAGGGTCCCCTTCGCGGTCTTTTTTTTACTGCTTACATTTATTTTTTCCCAATCCTTGACTGCTCAGCGATCTCGTGCTAAGTCCAAAGGACCTAGGGGGTCTGTATATTCTATCAATAAGAAATACAGTACATTGGGAGTGAACCTCAACGCTTTGAATTACTTTGGTGATTTGGCCCCTTTAGATAATATAGCAAGTACCAACTTAAGCCTGACCCGTCCAGGATTTGGGCTATTTGCCACTCGAAGATTGGGCCCCAGATTTACAGCAAGAGCCAGCTTTAATTGGGGTAGGCTGAAAGGGGATGATTTTGAGTCGGCTGACCCTTCTGACGAGTCAGGTAGGTTCCGATATGTCCGAAATCTGCAGTTTAGGAATGACATTAAGGAACTATCAGTGGTTGGGGTATTTGATTTTACCGAAAACATCTCTACCTACCGGTCGCGTAAGCAAGTTGTGCCCTACCTCTTTTTAGGAGTAGCGGTCTTTCATCACAACCCCAAAGCCTTAGTGCCCGAGACTGATGTTAATAACGGAAATACTCCTTTTCCCAATGCCGGCGAATGGGTGGATTTGGCACCGATGAGAACTGAAGGTGTTTCATATAAAAAAATACAACTGGCTATACCAATTGGTCTGGGTTTACGTTTTAAACTGCAGGAAAGGTGGGATTTTTCCTTTGAGGTGGGCTACAGGCATTTGTTTTTTGACCATCTGGATGATGTTTCAACAGATTATGTTGACCTGGGATCGCTGTCCGATAATTTGGCCAGAGCCTTAGCAGACAGGTCCAGAGAGGAAATCGCAGTGGAGTCCGGAAGTACCAGACAAACTGGGGTAATTCCGAATGAATTGGAAAGCTACACCTCACCTTTCGACGGAAACACTTACACCACTATCGCGGGTTATGGCAGAGATGCCAGGGATAATAACCGTGGAGATAGCTCCAAAAATGATGTATACATCATGACTAGTTTTCAGTTGAGCTATATTATAAATAATCAGAGGTTTAAACGAGCAAAATTCAGGTAGGAGAATGAGAGTCAAAATCTGTAGTGTCTTGGTTCTGGCTGGGATATTCGCAAGTACTCTGGTAGTTTCAGCCCAAGGACTGGAGATTGGTGTGGGACTTGGCACTTCATTCGCGACCGGAGATGTTACCCGTGGCCTTGAAGTTGGAGAACTAGGACTTGGTGGTCAAGCTTTTGTCAGGTACAATCTGAGCAATGTTGTAAGTGTGAGAGCAAATGCTTTTGCTGGTCAAATAAAAGGTGATGATGAAACCAATCCAATTGATCCATTCGCAGCCTTGAGAGGCTTCAGCTTCAAACGACAAAATTTTGAAGCATCGGCTTTGTTCGAATATAATTTTCTTGACTACAAAGAACGAAAATCTTTGATTAACTGGTCTCCTTATTTTTTCGGAGGTTTCGGACTAAGTGCAGTCACCAATCGCCGGGAAAGGGATACCTACAGTCGAATTCAACCGGTTATACCCTTTGGCCTTGGTATCAAATACAGGCTTACAGAACAGTGGAATTTGGAGTTGGAGTTTGGAGCCAGAAAGACCTTTTATGATGGCGTCGACAGGATAAGTGACTTTCCAAATCCTGACAAATTGAATCCGGCATACGGTAATGAATTGGACAATGACTGGTACTATTTTCTAGGCATATCAGTTAGCTACACTTTTTTCACCATACCCTGTCCTTTCAATTCTTACTAATTCCTGCTGTTAAATATTGTTAAAGAATAGCTTTTAAATTCTTTTAGAGTGAGCAATTTAGTACCTTGCGCATTGATTTCAGCACCACTTTTTAGGGATGAAAGATAAATTGGACCTGAATAATCTACCTCGTCACATCGCCATAATCATGGATGGTAACGGGCGTTGGGCCAAGAAACGTGGGGCAGAAAGAATTTTTGGGCACCAAAGCGCCATCAAATCGGTTAAGGATGTGACGGAGGCTTGTGCCGAATTAGGTGTTGAGTTTCTCACACTTTATGCCTTTTCAACGGAAAACTGGAAACGCCCCAAACTGGAGGTCGATGGTTTGATGAGACTGTTGGTTTCATCATTGAAGAAGGAAATAAATACCCTACAGAAAAACCAAGTACGGCTTACCGCGATCGGCAATCTAGGCAACTTGCCAAAGGTCTGTCAGAAAGAACTGAAGGAAGCCATGGAGATTACCAAGTACAATACCAGGGTCCAATTGACGCTGGCATTGAATTACAGTGGTAGGTGGGAGTTACTGAAAGCCATCAAAGAAGTGGCTGAGAAAGTACAGAATGGGCAGGTAGAAGTATCAGATATTAATGATGACCTGCTTGCGACACATCTGGAAACCTCGGGAATCCCAGACCCAGAGCTTTTAATACGCACCAGTGGAGAGATGAGGATCAGTAACTATCTTCTGTGGCAAATTGCCTACACAGAGCTGTTTTTTACGGATGTGTTATGGCCAGATTTTCGGAAAGAGCACCTATATCAGGCTTTAATGGTGTATCAATCGCGGGAGCGAAGATTCGGAAGGATAAGTGAGCAGGTGAATTCCTGAATTTGATGGTATGAGTCGGAGAATTATATTGATATTTATTTCAATGCTTAGCTTGGTTGCTGAGGCCCAAATTGGGATCAAGCTAGGGGATGATGATCCGAAACCAACTGTCAACTATTCCAATCCTGTGGAATATGAAATCGCAGAAATAAGCATCTCAGGTACCGAATTTCTAGATAATAATGCTCTGATATCGCTTTCTGGGTTGAAAATTGGAGATCGATTAAAAGTTCCTGGAGACGAGATTACCAGTGCTCTAAAAAAATTATATGCTCAAGGGATCATTGAGGATATCAAAATTTATTTGTCGAAAGTAGAAGACGGCAAAGCACACCTAAACGTTCAGGTAAAAGAAAGGCCGAGACTGAGAACGGTGAAGTTTTCTGGAATAAACAAATCCCAGGAAGGAGAGCTTTCAGATCTTATCGACCCCATTCGAGGTAAAGTAGTAACGGACGCCTTGGTGAAAAACACTGAGCTTGGGGTAAGAAATCACTTTGTAGACAAAGGTTTCTTAAATACCGTAGTAAATATTGAGCAGCAAAAAGATACCATTTTGCGCAATAGTGTCAGCTTGTTAGTAGAAGTTGATAAGAAAAGTAAGGTTCGTATCAATAAAATCTATGTTGATGGGAATGAGAGTATTTCTGACAACAAGCTCAAACAGAAACTAAAATCTACTAATGAGCATATTCGCTTCAATATCCTGGAAGACTTAGCCAAGCGTCTGTTTGCAGTTAGCCCGAAAACATTAAAGCAAATGGCCGACTCCTCTCATGAGGTAAGCAACAGTCAGGTCAAGCAGTATATCAATGACCACGTCAAACTAAATTTCTTCAAGAGTTCGAAATTTGTCAGGTCGGAATATGAAGTTGATAAAGAATCTTTGGTACAGCATTACAACAGCCGTGGTTACAGGGATGCAAAGGTAGAGCGGGATTCGGTTTACCGGTATGACGATGATAATGTTGATGTGATGTTAGAAGTCGATGAGGGCAAGAAGTATTTTTTCAGAGAGATCGACTGGGTAGGAAATTATGTGTACGACGATGCTACATTATCCGCTATTTTGGGAATTAAGAGGGGAGATGCTTACGACTTGGAAAAACTAAATGAGAGGCTGAACTTTAACCCCAACGGTGCGGATGTAAGCTCATTGTATATGGACGACGGCTACTTGTTTTTTAGTTGTAATCCAGTTGAGGTACGCATCGATGGCGATTCAATTGATGTAGAAATGCGCGTCTATGAAGGAGCTCAAGCCACCATCAGTAAGGTCATCATCAAGGGTAATGATCGCACCAGTGATCATGTGATCCGGCGTGAAATTCGGACCTTGCCTGGACAAAAGTTCAATAGATCTCTGCTGATCAGGACCCAAAGAGAGCTTTCGCAAATGGGCTACTTCGATCCAGAGCAAATTGGTTTAAATCCCATACCGAATCCGGCAGAGGGGACCGTGGATATTGAGTATACCTTGGTGGAAAAGCCTAGCGACCAGATAGAGCTTTCCGGAGGATGGGGTGGTAATTTCGGTTTTGTGGGAACCGTAGGGTTGATTTTCAATAATTTTTCTCTTCGAAATATCCCCCATATGGAGAACTGGAGGCCATTACCAGTAGGAGATGGCCAGCGCCTGGCACTTAGGATTCAGGCCAACGGTAAACAGTTTCAAAACTACAGTCTCACCTTTTCAGAACCATGGTTAGGAGGCAAAAAACCCAACAGTCTTAGTGTAAGCCTGAGTCAGGCAATACAGAGAAATGTAAATATATTTACCAGTGAAACTTTCGGTGAGCTAAAACTATCCAGTGTCACCGTAGGTTTGGGTCGACGTGTAACCTGGCCAGACGACTTTTTTACCCTCACCAACTCCTTGAGATTTCAAAAGTACGAACTGACGGATTTTTCCATCAGCAGACTGGGTTTTTCCACTGGTGATGCCAACAGTGTGGTATTTAATACTACCATAGCCAGGAATAGTATAGACAATCCCATGTACCCCAGGGAAGGAGCATCGCTTTCATTAAGCCTTGATTTGACACCCCCCTACTCGAATTGGAGGGACATCGACTATGAAAATGCTACTAATGAAGAGAAGTACAAATGGGTGGAGTATCACAAGGTAATGTTCGATGCCTCGTTCTTCACCAGGATGATTGGCGATTTGGTAATCAATGCCAGGGCTCACCTGGGATTTTTAGGGGCTTACAATCCTGATGTTACCGGTATTGCTCCCTTTGAAAGGTTCTTTCTTGGTGGAGATGGTTTAGGAAACCAGAATTTTGGTATCATTGGTACGGATCAAATTGGGCTTAGAGGTTATGAAAATCAGGCACTTACTCCACCGCGTTATGATATTCAGGGTAGGCTGTTGGGAGACAATGAGGTTGATGGTGGTGTAGCATTCACCAAGTATGTTATGGAATTGCGCTACCCTATTTCGTTGAATCCAAGCGCTACCATATACGTGCTGGGTTTTATGGAAGCTGGAAATAACTTCTACACTTACAACGACTATGACCCGTTTAACGTGTTCAGATCTGCTGGATTCGGAGCCAGAATATTTATGCCTGCTTTTGGGTTGATCGGTATTGATTGGGCTTATGGATTCGATACTGTACCAGGGCAGTTGGAACGCAGCGGGGCACAATTTCATTTCTCCATTGGGCAACCTATTCGATAGTATCTATGAAGAAACTTGGTATAATAGTTGTGGGATTGCTGATTACACAGGGGCTGATAGCCCAAAAATGGGGCTATATTGATGCAACATACGTCCTAAAAATGACACCAGAGTACGAGGAAGTGCAGAAAGAGCTTGATAAAGTGTCGCAGCAATGGCAGGAAGAAATTGCGGCCATGAGAACTGATGTTCAAGGTATGTATGATGCTTATCAGGCCGAGGAGGTGTTATTAACGGAAGAAATGAAAGAAGAAAGGATGACAACAATCAAGGAGAAGGAGGAAGCCACAAAAGAATACCATAGAAAAGTATTTGGCTATGAGGGATTGTTTTTCCTAAAGAAAAAGGAGCTACTCAAACCTGTCCAGGATAAAATATTTGATGCAGTGGAGAAGGTAGCTAAGGAAAAGAGGTTGGAGCTAGTGTTTGATAAATCTGGTGATTATGCTATAATTTACTCCAACCCCGTGCATGACTACACGGACTTTGTTCTGGAAGAATTGGGTTTAGGAGATAAAAATGATGTGATTGAATAAAATCTATTAACCGTTAAAAGAATGAAACCAATGAAGTTATTGCTTTTGGTGGCGCTTATGACAGCAGGGGCATTTTCAATGCAGGCACAAGCACTTAAGATAGGGTACACCAATACTGATTATATCTTGAGTAAGCTACCTGAAACCAAGCAAATTGAATCAGACTTAAAAACCCACAGAAATCAATTAGGGGCCCAGCTTAAATCCAAGCAGGAGGAGTTTGAACGTAAGTATCAATCCTTTATAGATGGTCAGGCAACTATGACTGATGTGGTCAAGAATGATGTGCAAACTGAATTACAGGCCTTACAGGAGTCAATTCAGAAGTTTGCACAAGAGGCAGAAAAATCGATGCAGAATAAGCAAGTGCAACTTTTAGCGCCTGTTTACGAAAGGATTGATGGGGGCATCAAGGAGGTTGCCCAGGAGCACGGCTACAGCCACGTATTCTCACAGGGTGTTTTGCTGTTCGCTACAGAGGAATTTGATATTTCTGACCTGGTGCTGACCAAACTTGGAGTGGAAACCACTTCAAACTAGGTTGCACAACTAAATGAGATTTGAAACATTAAATGATAGGAACAATGAAATTGCACAAATTATTATTAGCAACGGCTATCCTTAGCCTGACCGCTTTGGTTGGGGTTGCCCAGTCCTCAAGTTTGAAAATTGGATATACGAATGTAGACTATATTCTCAGTAAACTTCCCGAGGCAAAGCAGATAGAATCTGACCTTAAAACACATGAGGAGCAATTAGGGGCACAGCTTCAATCGAAGATGAAAGAGTTTGAGGAGAAGTACAAAGTCTTCATGGAAACACAGGAAACCATGGAGCCAGTAATACGCAACGATAAGCAGACCGAGTTGCAAACACTGCAAACAAATATCCAGAAATTCCAGCAGGAAGCTGAAAAGTCATTGCAACAAAAGCAAGTAGAACTACTCAAACCTGCTTACGAAAAAATCCAGGCTTCTATTGATCAGGTTGCCAAAGAAAATGGCTATACCCATATCTTCAGTAATGATGCAGGTGGTGTGCCTATTTTGCTTTATGCAACCGAGCAAGATGATATTTCAAATCTGGTGTTGGCAAAGCTTGGAGTTACTACTGCGGAATAACCAAGTAGTAGATGCCTTGTAAGTTACCTCCTAGACTCAAGAGAGGAGACACCGTGGCGGTAATTGCTACTGCCCGGGTAACTGACGCAGCTAAAGTTCAAGCTGGAATTGAGATAATAAAGGGTTGGGGGTTAGCTGTGATCCCCGGAAAATCACTTTACAGACAACACCACTTGTTTGCTGGCACCGACCAGCAGCGGATCGATGACCTGCAATGGGCTTTGGACGATCCAGAGGTTAAAGCCATAATATGTGCCAGGGGTGGGTATGGAACTACCAGGATTCTAGATGCTCTGGATATGGATGGCTTTACTAGATCACCTAAATGGATTTGCGGATTCAGTGACATTACCGGCCTTCTCTGTCATGTACACAGTTTGGGATTGGCCTGCCTCCACAGTACCATGCCCCAGCTTTTTAGTCAACAAAATGCAAGCACGGACTACAGCAGTTTGCACGATGCGCTGTTTAATCAACAGATATCGGTCGAAGTTAGGAGTTTTACCCAGAATCAATATGGTAAGGTTAGGGGTGAATTGATTGGTGGAAACCTGTCTTTATTAGTACACCTACTAGCCACCAACTCAGAGGTAGATACCGCTGGTAAGATCCTGGTT
The DNA here is from genome assembly GCA_028289505.1 of Cyclobacteriaceae bacterium. GTDB lineage: Bacteria > Bacteroidota > Bacteroidia > Cytophagales > Cyclobacteriaceae > SZUA-3. The sequence continues at coordinate 183 of JANQPK010000028.1, read as the reverse complement.
CTGGAGGAGGTGGATGAGTATCTATACCACTTGGATCGAATGATGATTCAACTATCCAGAAGTGGCAAACTAGAGCAAATCAGCGGGTTGATCGTAGGGCACCTAACTAAAATGAAAGAAGGCAATCTGAAGTTTGGTACTGATGCCGTAGGAGTGATTAAAAGTCATATAAGTAATCCCAAT
>JANQPK010000438.1 GCA_028289505.1 Cyclobacteriaceae bacterium | reverse complement strand
TCTAATATAGGATCGGAGCATGTAGTGGGACTTGCTGGTACCGGTGCCAGTGACCGTATGCCTATGCTGATTTACGAGCTTCATGCTTGGTTGGTGGTGATGCTAGGTTGGGTATTCCTGCCGTTTTATGCCAGGAGTGGTGTTTTCACCATGCCGGAATTCCTGGAAAAACGATTTAATGCCAAGTCCAGATGGATTTTGTCCATCTTCTCCATTGCTGCTTACGTCTTGACCAAGATTTCAGTAACTATCTATGCGGGTGGGGTAGTGGTTTCCAGTTTGCTAGGGATCAACTTCTGGGTGGGTGCACTTTCTACTCTGGTACTGACAGGAATATACACCATTCTTGGGGGGATGCGGGCGGTGGTTTACACCGAAACAATTCAAGCGATCATACTGGTCTTGGGGGCTGGAGCACTGACTGTCATAGGATTATCACATATCGGTGGCTGGGCAGAACTAAAGGCTGCCGTGGAACCAGGATACTTTAATATGTGGAGGCCTCCCAGCGATCCGGAGTTTCCCTGGCCCAGTTTATTTATAACCAGCACCATTGTTGGGATATGGTATTGGTGTACTGATCAGTACATCGTTCAAAGAGCACTCACCGCCAAAAACCTCAAAGAGGGCAGAAGGGGCACCATTTGGGGAGGGTTCCTCAAACTGTTACCGGTGTTCTTGTTCCTGATACCCGGAGTAATTGCACTGGTGATGAAACAACGGGGAGAAATTCACTGGGATAGTCCTGATCAGGCTTTTCCGGTTTTAATGAGTAATCTTTTGCCTTCAGGATTACGAGGATTAGTGGCTGCGGGATTATTGGCCGCGCTGATGAGTTCACTGGCTTCTGTCTTTAATTCTTGCTCTACACTTTTTACTGTAGATATATACAAAAAACTACGGCCACAAACCTCTGAGAAAAGACTAGTGCAAACGGGAAGAATTGCTACTACCATAGTGGTGATTCTCGGGGTACTATGGATACCCATAATGGCCAACATCTCAGGAGTGCTTTATGAATACTTACAAAAGGTACAATCCTACATTGCGCCTCCCATAGCAGCGGTGTTTTTAATTGGGGTATTCCATAAAAGGATTAACGCTCAGGGAGCTTATGTAACCTTACTAGCCGGATTTATAATTGGTGCGGTTAGGATAGTGCTTGAGTTGACTAAAAACAGTCTGGAAGAGGGTAGTGTGTTGCATACCTTAGCCACCATGAACTTTCTGACTTTTGGTGCTTATTTCTTTTTGGTCAGTGTGCTGATCCTGGTAGGGGTAAGTTTGGCTACACCTGCACAAACCGAGGAGCAGGTGCGTGGTTTGACTTTTGGAACCCTGACCGAGAAGCAGAAACAAGCTAATAAAAATAGCTATAATTGGATTGATATTGTTGCCTCACTTATCGTGGTGGGTGTGGTTATTTACGTTATGACTACCTTCACTGGCTAGACAGTGAAGGAAATGACAAATGACAAACTCCAAAACCCAAGTAAATGACAAATGCCATGACAAACTAACAACTGCCAACTGTCAAGCGCCAAGTAAAGGCTAACCAGCAACTTTTAATTCTTAATTTTTAATTTTCAACTGTAACTCCCGCTCAATTTCTAATAGTCTATTATATTTCGAAAGCCGTTCTGATTGGGTGATGGACCCTATTTTAATATAGTCTGCCTGCCAACCTACAGCCAGGTCCGCTAGCCAGTCATCTTCCGTTTCTCCGCTGCGGGCACTGATGGTGACTTTCCATCCGGCGTTTCGGGCAAGCATTAAGGCATCTATAGCTTCACTCACAGTGCCGATTTGATTGACCTTTAATAACAGCGCATTAGCGCTGTTTTGATCTATAGCTTTACGGATTCTTCCTGGATTGGTACACAAAAGATCATCGCCCAAAACCAGGCATTCGCTGCCAATGGCCTGCTGTAGCATGGTCCAATGTGTCCAGTCCTCTTCTGCCAACCCATCCTCCAGACTAATGATGGGATATTGAGTCACCCATTCAGTAAGTAATTGGGTCATTTGCGCTCCACTGACCCCGTCGCTAGTTACATAGTACCGGTGGTCCTGGTAAAAGTGGCTGGAAGCCACATCTACTGCCAGCTTAACATCATAACCGGGCCGGTAGCCGGAATTCTCAATGGATTGCACCGCTACCTCGAACATCTCCGTAATGCTTTTAAACGGTGGTGCCAGGCCACCTTCATCTGCAGTTAATGCACGCATCTGATACTGTTGCTGGCATAATTTAATTGCTGCCTGATATACCGCATAAGCGCACTCTAACACTTCGGAAGTGCTGCTTTGCATGGGTACAATCAATAAGTCTTGAATAGGGATTTGTGCTCCGGCATGTTTACCCCCACTAAACAGGTTGATAGTGGGTCTTGGCATGTATTGTAATCGTTGCTTTAATAAATAGGAAAAGTAATGATAAAGAGGCTGCTGCTGATATACTGACATCGCCCGGGAGAATGCCAGTGATACCGCCAATATGGAATTTGCACCTAGTTGAGATTTATTCGCTGTACCATCTAAATCAAGCAAATAATTATCTAAAACTAATTGATTTTCAATAGAATGACCTGATATACTTAGATTAATAGTATCATTAATGCTACGCACGGCATTTTGACAACCATAGCCATGATAACGTTTTCCCCCATCCCGTAGTTCGTGTGCTTCGGATTTCCCTGTCGAAGCTCCTGAGGGCACGGAAGCGGCAGCGGTAACACCGTCAGCCAATTCCAGATAAGCCTTTACTGTGGGACGCCCTCTGCTGTCTAATATCTCGAGGCCTCTGATGGATGTAATGGTGGGCATAAGTGTTAACTTTTGTAATGTTTGACCGGCTCTAAATCAACATTGAGCATAGCCCCGAATTCTTCTGCCAGTTGGGGAATGGTTTCAGGAGGTTTAACCATTAATCTCAGTACTGTCGATAGCTGTATCTTCTTTTCAGCGGCTGATAAATATTCAAGTGGTGATAAGCCCTTCACTCTGGCCAACAGGCAACCCAATGCATGTCTCACTGCCCGCTGTTTGCGGGCATGGGTTAAACCTCCCGTTGAGTCAAGATAGGCTTGGTAAAATAGCTCAGCCCCCGTAAGAAAATCCTTTCTAAAGGAGGCATGGTGGTTGGCCTTGCTTAAAACGTGCGCTAAAAAGAATCCCAAATCAAAAGTGCCATCACCAAAATGGGCAACTTCGTGATCTAATAATATCAGGCTATTGTTTTTAACCAATAGGTTCTTTGGACTGTAGTCACCATGGGTAAAAGTGTAACGGTCTTCTCTGGTATCATGAATCAAGGAATTGAAAAAATCGGCTGCTTGCGGAAGTGCCTGTTGACAGACTAGGTAATAAGGATCAATTCTCAGGCTCTCAAAAAATTGTGAATCAAAAAACAATTCAGGAATCCTCCTTCTAGCTTTACCATGTGAGTGGATTCTACCTAGGAGGGCACCAGCCTTGGTAAAATGCTCTGACAATGGAGTGGTGGTCATAAAAAGCTCTTTCAGATTATCAAATGGAGATGGTATGGCCTCCATGGCCATGATAAAATAATCTTTGTCTTCGAAGGTCAGTTTGGGGCAAGTCCCTGGCAGGTGCTGGTCAAACCACCTTATGGCTTCTGCCTCATAAAAAATGCGTTCCGGAGCGCTGTACCAATCACCTTTTACCCTGAGTTTGGGCAAAGCTTGTTTCATCACCCATGAATGACCCTCAAAATCAACTTTTACAGTACGGTTGGATACACCGCCTGTGAGCATCTGGGATTTCAATACGGCATTCTTTGGCAAAATCTTTTTGCCAATTAGATAGTCTGCAAGCTCACCCTGATTTTCAATATTCATTGCAAAATTCGGCCAGTTATACTACTGTTAACCTATCAGCACCACACTCAAGGCTCTATGCTCCATGCTCCCTGCTCAATAAAGAATCCCTTTAACCGGCTCTAGTGGCGGTGGAATTTCCTTTTCTCCCAGCATTTCCCGTAAGTCAATTTCAATGGTACGACAAATGGCAGTCATCGGGGTGTCTGATATTTTGTTTTCAAAAGGATCCTTAAGTGCCCTGCTGATCTTCTCCAGGGTCAAGAATACGTAGGCCACCACCACTCTGGTTACCAGAACTTGCCAGTTAAACTCATCGAATAAACTGAAGATCAAGCTAAAGGCAAACAGCCAGGTGAAAAAGGTAGTAAGATGTGAATACACCCTGGGAAAGACGGTATTTTTTATCCTTTCACAACCACCTTGAATATTGTAAAACTCGTTCAGGGTACTGTCGATTTGCATATACCGAAAATCATTACGGTTATCTTTAAACACTGATTTTAGCGTCTGAGCCTGCTGATGAATGAGCTGTGTGGGAATATTGGCTTGGCTGGTAAGGTCCGAACGCAACGATTTCCCCAGAAAGGGATCGAGTTCCTCCCAATTGCTTTGATTTCTTAGGTTTATTCTCAAGGCATTGATATATCCAAGGTGCCGGTAGATCAAGGTTCGGGTAAGGGCATCTAGTTCTTGGGGAGAGCTGATGCCGGTAGTCTCAGGGGTTAATAAATTGGCGATTTGTCTACCAAAGGAGCGGCTGTAGTTCACCAGTGATCCCCAGAGAATTCTGGCTTCCCACCAACGGTTATAGGATTCATTGGTTTTGAATGCCAGAAATAGGGACATCACGGTACCAAAAACTGTGATTGAGGGCAATAAGATGGTAGGCTCTTCTATCTCTACAGCATGGTCTGCAATCACCGTGAGCAGCACGATTCCTGCTAACCCTAATATGAGATCCCAGGAAAATTTGAAAACGAATAGTGGTGGAACTTTCTTGAAAACTACCATGGTATGAACCTCCGGAAATCGTGAAAAACGGATATCACTTGGTTAACCACCAGCTCAAAATTGTCCAGCCATAGTCTTTCAGTATCAAGAAACAGTCGATTTTCGTTCATAGGATCAATTTACGATTAACAATCAATAATTAATAATGACCGATTGAACCAATCAATCATTGAAAGCGGAAACCATAGAAACCACAAATTGAGGGCAATTGCAAGGGTGGAATATAACTTTTCCTATATTTACTGGGTATTACATATAACATAATTTAAATCTTAATGTATTCTGGAAGCGGCTATAGTGATTGGGAGATTGGTGATGTTGATGTCATAATTGAGGATGGTGTATATCATCTGTTTCATTTGATTATCCCGAACCACGACTACATCGCACATGCTATTTCCTACGATGGCATGTCCTGGAAAAGGATCAAGAATGCACTTTTTGTAGGTGACCCGGGAGACTGGGATGATGACATGTTATGGACCATGCATACCTACAGAGAGAATGATCACTTTGTGATGTACTACACCGGACTAGCTCGCAAAGACACCGGAGTAGTTCAAAGAATTGGTTATGCCACTTCCAAAGATCTGATCCACTGGGAAAAATCCAGTAAGGACGGGTTGCCCCTGGAAAGCCAGTCTCCTCACTATGAGGATGTACAGAATAATCCACGAAATTGGCTTAGTTTCCGGGATCCTTTCCGTTTTGATTATGGGTCCGATACCTATTTATTGTTTTGTGGTCGGTATAGCCATGGCCCTGTATCACGGAGGGGATGTGTGGGTTTATTGAAGATGGTCAAAAACAAATTTGAATTACAAGAGCCACTATTTTTCCCTACTGCTTATGATGACGTAGAGTGTCCTTGTGTGGTTAAAATGAATGGTTACCATTATCTGATCGGGTCTATTCGGGAAGATATCAAGGTTCGTTATTGGTTTGCCCCTGATTTCCAGAAGGAGTACCATACCTTTCATGATAATGTACTGCTCCCACAGGGGAACTATGCGGCAAGGGTGGTCAAAGATGGCGATCACATTTTGATCTATAATTTCTACTACATAGGGAATGACGTCAATACCAGAAGAGTACTGCCTCCACCTAAGGAATTGGATGTTGATAAGAAAGGTAGGCTTTTATTGAAAAGCTTCTACCGATGGAGTGAAAAGATTACCAAGGAAATCACCCATAATGAATTTCCAAAACCAAAATTGGTGTTTTCTAATGCTACAGGTATTATTACCGTAGGTGACAATCAGTGGCTGATGGAATGTCGCAGCGGTCATGAGCTATTCTGTATCCCCAAACCTAGCGCCAGCTATATTTGGGAAGGTACTCTTCGCTTGGAAGGATTGGGCAAGTGTGGATTAGTGGTAGATGCCGACGGTGAAGGGAACGGATATTATATCGCTTTAGACTACGTATATGGGCTGCTGCAGATCCGCAGTTGGGGATTCAATGAGTTGGATACCCATAATAACTTTATCTTTGATAATCTGCAAACCAGCTATTTCGAACCACCATCAGATCGCAAAGTGGCTTTCAAACTCATTCGGTATGGTCATTACATAGAAATGTCAATTGATGAGGTAGTTAAACTTACTCTGATTGATTATCGATATAGCGGACCGCTGATTGGTCTCTACTCTTCATCATCGGTGATCTCTTTACGAGATTCTAAGTTATATGCTATGTCAGAACCTGAGAGTGAGTATGCGGCCCAGCAAACACAAGCACTTAAGATTCAGGAGACGATCCAACAACAAAGAGTGATATAGCGCATTGGCTTGATTCAACCAATAGCCTGTCTAATCATCGAATGTTGATGCTCCCCGAATTCCAGGGTCAAGGCGGTTTGCTGCCCTCTTTCCGACATTTTGTTCCAGGTCTTTTTGAGTATAGATACCACTTTTTCGGCCTGGTGTTTGGAGGCGAAGTCGTCGAAATAATGATCCAGAAATACCAGGCAGACTACATCTTCCAGCGTCTGGGATTCAGGATCAGATTTTAATCGTTGCTTTAGGATCAAGGACTTTACTCGATCGATAGTATCCGGGTGGTAGCCGACGGAAGATAGGATTTCTTCGGCTTTCTCAGCATGGAACTTTTTTAGCGTCGTTCTCCACAGAAGGTACCCTTTTCTATCCATAGGGTAAGAATCTCTTGGGATGGTCCACCTGCAGATGTGCTGACTACGGGCCGCTAACTGCAACGCCTCTGATGCTTCAGGCTGAAACTTAGAAAGCCATTCACTCATTCTGGTGGCATACAATAATTCTTTGGGGTGCTGTTTACCGTCAACGGTTTCAGTATTTGGATCCTGACCGTTGGCTTGCTCAAATTTTGCCAGTGCTTCTTGAAATCGATTTGATTTATCTGTCATACCGGCAAATTAATATAAAAAGCTAATAAACTCGCTGCGAAATAACGGTGGTCATTTCCTGTCTTTGTGAGCCTATGCCGCGCATATAGAGTAGATCTTCCCTAAATTGCAGACGCCAATTGCTATCATCGTCTTCGCCCGAATCACTATCCAGGTGAAGCGTTTTCTCTAAGTTATCAATTTGGTAGGTGCCGGTATTGACCCCATGTGATCCACCATCACTTTGAAAGCTACCGTCGGATTTAAATTCAATCCAACGATCATCTTGAGGGTTCATCAAGGGTGTAACGTCCTGATTGCCTTCCAATACCGTGACCATTTTCCATTTGCCAACGATCCAAATAGATGGATTTGTAGATTTATTATTGAAAGCATAAACTTGCCCTCCGTAAACGCCAAAACCCAAAAAACAAAGTACCACTAAGTTCCAGGGTCGAAATTCCGGATTCCAATGCTTATTGATAAAATCACCAATCACCAATCAATAATCTGTTAAGCTTACTCAAAAAACGGATAGCCTTCTACTGCATATTTTCTCATTCCCTCTTCATTGATTTCCACTGCAATACCAGGTTTTCTGACGAGGGAATGAATCCATCTACGCAGCCTCAAGCTGGCTGCCAAAAGGCAGAGCGGCTGCCATTCCGTTAAAGCGGTACTTTTTAAAAACGATCGTCGATTTTTTCCATTCATAGGATTTATTACCAGGTCCTGGATTCTAATAATTCTTGAATTTGTTCTTTTGATACCGGAAGATCGTCCATATGATCATTGAGCCATTGCGAAAAATCGCGTTCTATGTCATCTGACCAACGACTATCAATCTGACCAGCGGTGTACTTTTGTTCTCTTAGACGCTGATGACCGAACATATCCCTTAATCGAACTACCTCAGAAGTTTTGACTACTTGTTCCGCCAGATGCGGAGGTATGGCGATTACCCCACCATCTCGGCCGAGTATGACATCCCCAGGCAGTACCATTACCTTGCCGATACAGGTGGGTTTATTGATTCCTACCAAAGTAGTATTCAATTTACCTTCAGGATTATTTAAGTGATGAGAGGGATGGTAGGTTCTGAAGAAGGAAGTGAAAGAACCGATTTCCTTTAGCCCATCAATGTCCCTAACAGCACCATTATAGACAATTCCATTGCCGGATTTGGCATAGATTGAGTTACCCAGGTTATCGCCGATGGTGGGGCCATCCTTATGCGCCCAAAATTGATTTACCACATAAACATCTCCGGGAACCAACATATCTATAGGCCAGCTATTCTGAGATTTAATGCGCCCATCATCTTTCCCTTTTTTATTCATAGCCCGCTGTACATCAGGCCTGCCTGGCATAAAGGTGGCGGTTAAGGCACGACCTACCAATACGCTGTCTGGGTTGATAGTCATCCATCCTTCTTCGTACTGGTTGGTATAGTTGGCGTTTCTCAGTACCGCCCAAGCTTCCTCCAATGTCACTTCCTTCATCCTTTCCAGTAGATTATCCGGCACCTTAGGTCGGCCGTCTGCAAACCGCTCTCCGGTCCATTCAGGGGTGAGAAATAAGAGCTCTTCTTTTGATATTTGTTGACCTATCAAGGTATTGCCAAAAAGCAAGAACATGAACGTCAACAACCACGCTGTTCTGATCATAGTAATTCGAGGTTTAATTTATGTTTACTGGATCGACGGCTAATTAATCGTCAGCGTAATATCGACCCAAATGTTTGATGATTTCCTTTCTTAAATCCAGTGGCTCTACAATGCCTTCATTGGAGTACACTTTTTCTCCCCCTGGAGCGATTAGCAAAGTATAGGGAAGGGAGCCCTTCCATTTTTCGTCCACTACCTCGATTAACTGGTAAATATCCTCCCCGGTAAAAAGAATATTCTGATTTGCTGCTTCCATTTTAGTCAGTAGTTCCAACGCTTTTTCTTTCTTGCCGGGCTTGTCGGTACTGATGGTGATAAACTCGAAGTCTCGCTGTCGATACATCCTATCGGTATTGACCAATTCTGGCATTTCCACTATACAGGGTCCACACCAGGTGGCCCATAAATTAATTAGACGGTACTTATCACTAGAATTACTTATTAGGTCCTTTATCTGTTCTAGATTTTTTTCCTCAAGGCTTACTGAATCTTGGGCCCACTGAGCTTTGAGTTTTTCCGTCCAGGAATTTTTCCAGGCCCATTTTATGGAGCAGCCGAAGGTTTTGGTTTGGGCTACAGGAACCTCACTTTCTGATAATAACTGATTTAGGGCGCTCTCCAGATCCTTGGTACGAGGCTTAACATAAGGATCCTCAGTATCATCAATGCGTCCACTGTAACGCAGTTTCCTTTGAGGGTCGAAGACAAATGCGTGCGGTGTAGCTACCGGGCCATAGGCAAGTGAGACCTCCTGGGTCTGGCCGTCGTACAAGTAAGGAAAGTTATAGTTCATGTCAGCGGCTCTGATCTTCATAGAACCCAGATCATCATTGAGATCCGAGTAACCTAATTCCGACAAGCTGACGGCCTCCGGATCATTGGGTGAAATGGCCACAAACCCAACCCCTTTAGCCCGGTATAAATCGACCATCTTGATAATTTTATCTTCATAAGCCTGTGCAGTTGGGCAATGGTTGCAGGTAAATAAAACCACCAATATCGGATACTCATCGAAATCGTTCAATGAGTAATTCTTATCATCGGTTCCCGGCAGGTCAAAATATGGGGCCGAGTCTCCCGGTTTTAGTTCATTAATTGGTTTTTCCTGTGCTAAACAAGATAATGACCATATTAGTAAGACTGTGGATAGCTGTAATAATCTCATTTTTGTAAACTTTCACTAACAATATAGGATAATGGAAACAAGAGACCAACAGATCTTAAACCTTAGAACATAGATTTTCGATCTTAATACTTAGTCCCTATATTTAACAGCTTAAGCACCAAAAATCTTTCTTTAATGACTGCAGATCAAGCTAAATTGCTATTGGGACCTGGCCCCAGCAACGCTCACCCACAAGTTCTTGAGGCCATGTCCGCACCCCTGATTGGTCACATGGACCCGGAATTTCTGGAGGTTATGGCTGACATCAAATCCATGCTGCAAAATGCTTTTCAAACCGAAAACCATCTGACCTTCGCAGTTTCCGCACCGGGTAGTGCTGGGATGGAAACCTGTTTGGTAAACCTTTTGGAACCCGGTGATGAAGCGCTTATTTGCGTTCACGGGGTATTCGGTAACCGTATGTCGGATATTGTGGAGAGATGTGGTGCAAAATTGATAAGAGTGGATGCACCTTGGGGCAAAGCAATAGATCCGGAGCAGGTAAAACAAGCCTTAGAGCAGCACCAGCCTAAATTAGTGGCTATTGTTCATGCTGAAACTTCAACCGGGGTTTTACAACCTATGGCAGAAATTAGCAAATTAACCAAGGATGCGGGTGCCTTGTTGGTAGTAGATGCGGTTACTTCCTTCTGTGGAACAGAGCTTAGGGTGGATGAGTGGGGCATCGATGCCGTTTATTCGGGATCTCAAAAATGCTTAAGTGCTCCTCCAGGTTTATCCCCGGTCTCTTTCAGTGAAAGGGCGGTAACTACCATACTTAAAAGAAACTCTAAAGTACAGAGTTGGTTTCTGGACTTATCACTGGTAAGCAATTATTGGCAAGGGGCCAAGCGGGCATATCATCATACCGCACCAGTTTCTTCAATGTTTGCCTTAAAGCAGGCGCTTCAACTGGTAATGGAAGAAGGCCTGGAAAATAGATATGCCCGTCATTGGGAAGCACACCAGTTGCTGAAGGCTGGGCTGGAAGATTTGGGATTTGAGTTTTTAGTGGAAGAGGGCTTTCGACTGCCCATGCTCAATGCAATCAAATTGCCCTCACATATCAATGATCAAGAAGTTCGGAGTAAGTTGCTTAACCACTACAGAATTGAGATTGGTGCGGGGTTAGGAGATTTTGCCGGCAAGGTTTGGCGTATTGGGCTCATGGGTGAAAATGCACGCCCTCAGGCAGTAGACCAACTGCTTAGTGCTTTAAAGGAAATCGTTTAATAATGATAAGAGTTGTTCAGCTACATCATGCCGAATATGGACGTGTAGTAGCTCTGGTAGAAGAACCTTTGCTGGTTCTAGTAAAGGAGTTCCAAACCGTATACGATACCGCCAATGCTTCGCTTGAATCAGGTCAGCCGCTGGAGGATCTGATTGTCAGTGCGCGTGGCGGGGAATCACTAGATTACGACCCTGTATATCAGGGTGATTCCGAATGGAAAATATTACCTTGTTTTGACCATCCTACTGACTCTCATCGATGCTTGCTATCAGGCACTGGATTGACACATAAGGCTAGCGCGGAAAACCGTGAGCAAATGCATACTGCCGCTGAACAAGGCTCCATGACCGATAGTATGAAAATGTACATGATCGGTGCTGAAGGGGGAAGTCCAGAACCTGGTAAGATCGGGGCACAACCGGAATGGTTTTACAAAGGCAATGGTTCAATGCTTAGGGGGCATAATGACTCACTTGAAATACCACCATATGCCGATGATGGGGGAGAAGAACCAGAAATCGCAGGTGTTTACATCTGTGACTTAGAAGGGAATCCCCATCGGGTTGGCTTTGCCACTGCCAATGAGTTTTCTGATCATGTTATGGAGCGAAAAAACTATTTGTACCTGGCACCCTCAAAGCTTAGGACCTGTTCCATCGGGCCCGAATTGGTGGTGGGTGGAGATTTTGCAGATGTTCAAGGTAACGTCAAAGTCTACCGAAAAGACCATTCGATATGGGCGAAGGATATTAAATCCGGGCAGAAAAATATCGTACACACCCTGGAAAATCTGGAATATCACCATTTCAAGTACGCCAACCACCGACTTCCCCAGATGGTCCATATTCATTTTATGGGGGCAGATGCTTTTAGTTTTGGTGAAAACATTAAATTGGTAGATGGCGATTATATGGAAGTGCACTGGGAGGGAATGGGTCGGCCATTGAGAAATACCGTATTGCAATCTAAACAGCAGGAATCCTTGATCACCTTAAAACAGCTATAATTGATTGGCACCCTGTGATGAAAAAACGAGATTTTCTAAAAAGAGGTGGCACATTAGTTTTAGGAGGGACCTTTGTCTCTTTCTGCTCAACATCAGGTGGACGGAACGCTTCCGAAAGCACATCAATCGACTCGACTGGAATGACTCCTGATCTATCAACCCAAAGAACCAATTGGGCTGGTAACCTTAGCTATTCAGCCAAAGAACTGCACCAGCCAGTCTCAACAGAAGAATTACAAGAATTGATAAGAGCTTCTGACAAGGTCAGGGCACTGGGCACTACGCATTGCTTTAATACTATTGCGGATACCAGACACAAGCAGGTCTCTGTCAGGCTATTTAATAGATCAATAGAGATCGATGAGAAGGCTATGAAGGCCACTATTGATGCAGGAGCCAGCTATGGACAGGTTTGTGGCATTTTACATCAACGTGGTTTTGCACTTCATAATTTAGCTTCTCTACCGCATATCTCTGTAGCTGGCGCTGCCGCTACTGCCACACATGGCTCAGGTGTGGCCAATGGAAATCTAGGCAGTGCCCTTTCGGCAATTGAATTCATTGATGCGGAAGGGAATTTGCAACGTTTAAGTAGAGATCAGAACCTGGATGAATTTGAAGGAGTGGTTACCCATTTAGGTGGACTAGGAATCCTAACCGCTCTCACACTGGATCTTAAGCCCACTTTTGAGGTGGTTCAGCACGTATATCAATTTCTGCCAGTTAAGAACCTGCTACAAAATTTTACCGCTATCATGAGCGGGGGATACAGCGTTAGTCTTTTTACAGACTATCAGTCCGATACCGTCAATCAGGTATGGGTAAAGTCGGTGGCGAATCAGGATCATGTACCCTCACTCGATGATTATTTTGGGGCACAACCTGCCAAAAAAGACTTGCATCCCATTGTGGAGATTTCGGCGGAGAATTGTACCGATCAAATGGGAGTTGCCGGACCTTGGTATGACCGACTGCCGCACTTTAAGATGGAGTTCACACCCAGTAGCGGTAAAGAGTTGCAATCAGAGTTTTTTGTGCCTCTGGATCGGGCGGCAGAGGCTTTCCAGGTAATTAGTGCTTTAAAAGAGCAGCTTGACCCAGTATTAATGATATCAGAAATCAGGACTGTTGCTGCGGACAATCAATGGATGAGTCCATTTTATAAACAGGATTCTATAGCCTTTCACTTTACTTGGGAGCAGAATCGACAGGGGGTTGAGGCAGTGCTTCCCTTGATACAAAAAGGACTTGAGCCGTTTGGCGTGAGACCGCATTGGGGGAAGGTTTTTACTATAGAACCTGAGCAATTACAGTCGAGGTATGCTAATCTTGATAAGTTCAAAAATATGTTGGCAAAATATGACCCAAACGGGAAGTTTCGAAACGAATTCCTGCAACGATATCTTTATTAATCATCTCAAACCGTCTGTATGAAGAACTCTTTAATGTTTGGCTTGATCCTGGGAGCTGTTTTCTCCTGTCAGCCACCCACAGAATCAACAGAATCCTCTCAAGCTCAACCTAAACCATTAAATTTTGTGATCATTTTTTGCGATGATCTAGGCTATGGGGATCTGAGTAGTTTTGGCAACCCGGTAATCCAGACGCCTAATCTGGACCATATGGCCTTAGGAGGACAGAAATGGACGCAGTTCTACGTCGCCGATCCTGTTTGTACACCTAGTCGTTCCGCCTTGATGACAGGTCGTTATCCCATCAGAACTGGTATGACCTCTAAGAAGAGGGCCGTGTTGTTTCCGGACTCAGGAAGTGGGTTAAGCCCTGATGAAATCACTATTGCTGAGGTATTGAAGCAAAAAGACTATGCTACCGCCCATATTGGCAAATGGCACTTGGGTCATTTGCCCCAATTCCTACCCACTTCACAGGGGTTTGATTCTTACTATGGTATCCCATATTCCAACGATATGAATGCCGAACAGGGTTACGGCAAGATATACCATGAACAAAGAACCACACTTGATTTTTACCCTGATTTTGAAAAATATCAGGTGCCATTGATGGAAAATGATCAAATCGTAGAGCAACCGGCAGATCAAAACTCTATTACCAAAAGGTATACGCAGAGGGCGGTTCAATATATCAAGGACAATCAGGACAACCCTTTCTTTCTGTATTTGGCACATTCTATGCCGCATATCCCGTTATTTGCCAGTCAGGAGTTCAGGGGAACTAGCAAGAGAAGTCTATATGGAGATGTTATTCAGGAGATTGACTGGAGTGTAGGAGAAATTCTACGAACCTTACGAATCCTGGATTTAGATGAGCATACCATTGTGATGTTTAGCTCAGACAATGGACCCTGGCTTAGTTTTGAAACACATGGCGGTTCAGCTGGACCACTTAGAGCGGGAAAAGGAACCACATTTGAAGGAGGTCAAAGGGTTCCCACTATCTTCTGGGGGCCCTCCAATGTGGAGCCTGGACTGGTCAATGAACTTGGGTCCACTCTTGATATCATCAATACTTTTGCAGCACTGGCAGAAACTAATGTCCCTAATGACCGCAAAATGGATGGGTACGACCTTTCACCGGTATTGAAAGGGGATGCAGCATCACCTCGAAAGGATTTTTTCTACTGGGCTTTTGCTGAATTACACGCGGTGAGATCTGGGCCTTGGAAACTTCATGTTCAACAGCGAGAACCGGTGCATTATGGAAATATTGCGGAAATGGAAGGGCCTGAACTTTATCATTTGGAAGCTGATATTTCAGAAAAGTACGATGTATACGATGTTCAACCAGAAGTGGTCGGCAAGTTAGAATCGTTGATGGCAAATCATCTAGAAGACGTCAAGGGCTCCACTCCCGATCAACTTGAATTAAGGATTAGCAAATAAAATACTCATGATCTGGACCAGAAAGTTTTATTCCACCTTACTGTTGTTGATACTGCCGCTATGGTTAATGGCAGAGGTAAAGCTCCCGGCAATTGTTTCATCCAATATGGTACTCCAGCGAAACACCACTATTGTGCTATGGGGTTGGGCAAACGCTAATGAAGAAATAAGTATAGAGACTAGCTGGTTGAGTGCACCAGTGAATATCTCAGCAGATGGTAAAGGTGAATGGAAGGTGGAAGTAACCACCAACGACAGCAGAGACCAACAAACCATTCGAATCAAAGGTGAGGATAATGAGATACTATTGGAAAATGTCTTATTGGGAGAGGTTTGGCTATGCTCCGGACAGTCTAATATGCAGCAACCATTAAAAGGTTACCAAGGGCAGCCTACCTTTGGCGCTACTATGGCTGTGGCTAAGTCTAATAACTCCAATCTAAGGTTATTTACAGTGGACAGGGTTGGTTCCAAAACTCCTTTAGAAGACGTGGAGAAATACCAGGGGTGGCAACAATCTGCACCAGAAGCTGCCTTGGATTTTAGCGCGGTGGCTTACTTTTTCGGAAGCCAATTGCAAGAAATTCTAGATGTACCAGTGGGCATGATTCACACCTCATGGGGAGGTAGTAGCGTCCAGGCCTGGATCAGTAAGCAAGTGATAGAGAAATTTCAAGCAGTAGACCTCGAAGAAGTAGATATTAATAATAGAACCAACCATATACCGACTGCCCTATACAATGGCATGATCAACCCGATTATTCCTTACACCATCAAAGGAGCCCTCTGGTATCAGGGAGAATCCAACAGAATGGAGCCGAATAAATACCGGGATCTTTTTCCGGCTATGGTAAAAGACTGGCGGAGCCGATGGGGCATCGGAGACTTTCCCTTTTACTACGTGCAGATCGCACCATTTATGTACAATAATGATAATCGGGTATTCCAGGACTATGAAAATTCCGCATTTATCCGGGAGGTACAACTGCAATGTCTTGATCTGATTCCCAATTCAGGGATTGCCATCACTATGGATATTGGTGACGATTATTGTATACATCCACCCAAGAAAAAAGAAGTTGCAGACCGTTTGCTGTTTAATGCCTTGAACCAAACCTATGGTTTTACCACCATCGATGGTAAATCGCCTATTTTTGACACATTTCAGATCGAGGATGGAGGTATGGTACTGAGTTTCAAACATGCAGAATCAGGGCTATTTGCTTATGAACAACCAGAAGGATTCGAGATCGCAGGTGAAGATCGGGTGTTTTATCCGGCCACAGCCAGCATCGTAGATCGTACCAATGTAATGGTTAAGAGTGATCGCGTCACAAATCCAGTGGCAGTGAGGTATGCTTGGCGGAATTGGGTGGTAGGAACTTTGTTTGATACCAATTTATTGCCCGCATCTTCCTTCCGTACGGATAAATGGGAAGATGCTACACGAGGGGTTGAGTAGTCAACCAGATAAACAGTGGTGGCAGATCAGGAGGTAATCAGATTATGAGCTGCTATAAAATCCGGATCCAGCTCTATACCACTACCCGCACCAGTTGGGACTTTGATCTTGCCTGATACTACTTTAAAATCTGAGGTATCACAATTGAAAGGGATGCTATCATTGAATCCCTTGAACTCGTGATAAGGTCCGGCATTGGGCAAGGCTGAAACGAAGTGCATCATATACAAATAACCTAAACCAGACCCGGAAATATGAGGTATACATGGTTTGCCCAATGCATGCGCGATCAGTGCGACCTTCATGGAGCGGATCATACCCCCGAAGTAGAAAATATCTGGTTGCACAATATCCAGGGCGTGGTTTGCCACCAACCAACGAAATTGATGCAGGCTAGGTTCCTGTTCACCCCCGGCAATTGGTATGTCTAGAGCATCAGCCACGGTTTTGGTTTCCTGATACCAATCGAAGGGCACTGGTTCCTCATAGAAGTCAATCCGATTTTCTTCCAGGATGCGGCCGATTCTAATGGCCTCCGATACATCATAAGATCCGTTGGAATCAGCATATATGGTCATGTCTTCGCCAAAAGCTTTACGTACCATTGGAATCAGTTTTTCTGAGCGACCAACGGGCGATTCGTCATTGCTCATTCTACCACCAATTTTAAATTTCACCGCCTTGGCACCAGTTTCTTCGGTATTTTTCACAATACCTACCATCGATTCCTCCGCT
>JANQPK010000428.1 GCA_028289505.1 Cyclobacteriaceae bacterium | reverse complement strand
GTGAAATGGTGAGGTAAGAGCTCACCGCCTTGACGGTGACGTCAAGGGCAGGGTAAACCTTGCGGGTTGAAAGACCACGTAAACTACTTCATCCGCCTGAGGCGGACGATGGGTTGCTCGCCCATCCTTATTTAAAGGGAGTAGCGGGTAGGTCGCTAGAGGTCCTCAGTGATGTGGATCCCAGATAAATGATAAGAGTCACGTCAAGGCGTGAGCACAGAACCCGGCTTACAGGCTTGCATTTTTATATGTATCGACTATGGCCAAAATTCTAATAATTGACGACGAAAAAAGTATCAGAAGCACTCTGAGGGAAATTCTAGAGTACGAAAAATATGAAGTCGAAGAAGCAGAAGATGGTGAACTAGGGCTTGAATTATTGGGAAAAAACGAATTTGATGTGGTATTGTGCGACATTAAAATGCCCAAATTGGATGGCATCCAGGTCTTAGAAAAGAGCAATAGTATTGGTAAGGATACCCCCTTTATCATGATCTCAGCCCATGGCACCATCGAGACGGCAGTTGAAGCCACCAAGAAAGGTGCATTTGACTTTATTCAAAAACCACCTGACCTAAACCGATTGCTGCTTACGGTTAGAAACGCATTGGACCAATCCACATTGGTTACCGAAACCAAGGTGCTGAAGAAAAAGGTGAGCAAAACTTATGACATTGTGGGGGAATCTAAAGCCATTCACCAGGTGATTGAAACCATTGATAAGGTAGCCCCAACGGAGGCAAGGGTGCTAATCCAGGGTGCTAATGGAACGGGGAAAGAATTGGTTGCGAAATGGATTCATGAAAAAAGTAATCGAGCTGGTGGCCCTCTGGTGGAAGTCAACTGTGCGGCTATTCCCGCAGAACTGATTGAAAGTGAACTTTTTGGACATGAGAAAGGCGCCTTTACCTCAGCGGTCAAACAAAGACGGGGAAAATTCGAACAGGCAAATGGTGGGACCCTATTCCTGGATGAAATCGGAGATATGAGTTTATCCGCTCAAGCCAAGGTACTTCGAGCTTTACAGGAGAGCAAGATTTCCCGGGTTGGTGGAGATAAGGAGATAAAGGTAAACGTAAGGGTGGTAGCCGCCACCAACAAGGACCTAAAAAAGGAAATTGAGGAAAAGAAATTTCGTGAAGATCTGTATCACAGGTTAAGTGTGATACTGATCCAGGTACCCTTATTAACGGATCGTAAGGATGACATCCCGTTACTGGTAGATAAATTCCTGGAGGATATTGCCGCCGAATATGGATCAGCAAAAAAGACAATTTCCGATAGTGCCATTAAAGAGCTACAAAAACAGCCGTGGACCGGAAACATTCGAGAGCTGCGTAACGTGATAGAGCGACTGGTGATTATGTGCGGTGCAGAGATAGACGCGAAAGACGTGCAGAAGTATACACTGGAGTAGTTTTGAGCCTGCCTGCCGGTAGATAGGTTTTTAGTCTTTAGTTTCTAGTGTTAGTTGATTTTATTAAAACCTAATTCATAATTCATAACTCTTAATCAATAACTAACAAGTTACATCCTCTCACATCCGTGTTATCCATCCTGCCCAATACCTGAAAGCTTCCATCCTGAGCCACCTCTCCCAGATCCTGGGTCTCAATGAAAGCGCAACTATTTAAATTAGCTAAGTCGATTATATTGATGCCGCCAACCCTACCTAAAGGCAGATCAGTATCAAATGGATCACTGATATCCCTTACCAATATTTTCATCCAACTGGGGGGTTGAAATCGTCCATCTACGGTATAGGCTTGAGAGGTCAACTCTGCCATACCGTACTCCGATTGTATCTCAGTCCCTCCAAACGAATTTAATAACTTCTGATGCAGCGCCAGCCTAACCATTTCTTCCCTACGCCCTTTCATGCCTCCAGTTTCAATAATGATCGCCTGAGACAAATCCAGCGAAGCTTTTTCAGCTAAATCCAACAATGCAAAAGATACCCCCCAAAGCATGACTTTCCGATCCTGTTCTTCAGTCAAAGTTTCCAGGGTTTCGATCAGATGATGGTATTCATTCAAATAAAAACCTGAAAAGGGCGATTGAGACTTATTGATCAAATGATTGATCATATGCACCAAAGAGGAACCGCTACGCTCCAGATATGATGGTAGCAAGGCCAGAATATGATAGTTTTTAGGAGAACCATAAAATTGCTCAAATATCTTTAACGAGACCTTCTCATAATAGCCAATATCCTTGAGGTAGTGCTTACTTACCTCTCCTTTCCCAGTACCGCTGCTGGTGAATACGGTTTCAACAGGCCAATTACCACTAACAACCTTTTGGGATTTAAACAGTTCTATTGGAAGGAAGGGTATGGATTGTAATTCGGTAATCTGCAGGGGGTTAATTCCAAGATGCTCCAGATAATTGCGATAAACCCTGTTTTCAACAGCTTGCATACGGAAAACCTGCAAAGCAACCCGTTGAAATTCTCCCTCGTCCAGGTTCAAGAGGATGCTTTCTAAACCATTTGATGAATCCATATGTTATTACTTGGCGAAAGATTCGTTAAAAGTTAGTAAATTTAAGATTATTTGAGTCCTACGTTGAAATCACTCCAACCAATATTTCTTTTCATATTTGGCGCAGTCATACTCAGTTGCGAGAGACCGCCAGAGTTGCCTCTGACACCTTCCATTACCTTTGAAAATGTGCGATTCGCCCCTGGTCCCAGTGGATTTGACTCATTGATTGTCTCTATTGGATTCGAGGATGGTGACGGAGATTTGGGTCTATTAGGCTCAGATAATGCCCCACCGTATCAACCTCTCAACTTTCCAACCAATGATCAAGGCCAGTTGATCCTATTTGGAGATCCTGAAGCACCAGACGAATTTCATGTTTGCGATTTTGTTACTGATTTGGATGTTACCGGTGATGAGATCCCGGACACGGTGTATGTTGAAATCAACCAGAACAGTTTCAACATTGAGG
>JANQPK010000399.1 GCA_028289505.1 Cyclobacteriaceae bacterium | reverse complement strand
AATTTCGAATATTGTGGAAAGCAGCTTGAATGGCTCGCTTAAGTTCTTCCGAGAGTCCTGGCTCTTGGGAATCTAGCTTAACACATAAAGCAACCTTATCGATTCCATCGAATTTTTGGGTCAACCTTTTCAAAGCCTGATCGCCATCTACCCTGACTTGACTCAAAATATTCTCTACCGCCTTTTGCAAACCAGTATTGACTTGCATTGGCCTTTGAATGATCTGACCCCAACTTTCCTTCTCTGGGTTTCTTAACAGTTCCATAATTATAGTATCATCTTTTCTATGGGGACCACCAGAATACCTTCAGCCCCAGCTTCTCGTAAATTTTCAATCACTTCCCAAAAATCATCCTCCTTCACCACTGAATGTAAGGAACTCCAACCTTTTTGAGCCAATGGTACAATGGTGGGGCTGCGCATTCCAGGTAAGAGCTGGATAATTCGGGTGATGGCCTGGTCTGGGGCATTCAATAGAATGTACTTATTATTATTGGCCGCCTGTACTGCATTTACCCTAAATAGAAACTGATCAAGGATCTTTCTCTTGGGCTCAGCAAGATCTGGTGGGCCCACCAATACTGCCTCTGAGTTAAGTATTACCTCCACTTCGACCAGGCCATTGCTAACCAGGGTGCTACCGGTACTTACTATATCGCAAACAGCCTGGGCCAACCCAATGCTGGGAGCAATTTCCACGCTGCCAGATATTTCGTGAATATCGGCATCAATATCCTGCTGCTTTAGGTATTTTGCCAAAATCCTGGGATAGGATGTCGCAATATTGAGCCCATTAAGACTTTCGATACCCTGGTAATCAAACTCCTTTGGGACCGCAATTGATAACCTGCATTTTGAAAAGCCCAGCTCTTTAATAATCTCAAGTTCATCGTTTTTCTCCAGAAGCACATTCTTGCCAACTATACCCACATCCGCTACTTGATCAGCTACGTATCCAGGGATATCATCATCTCTTAAGTACAGGAATTCCATGGGGAAATTGAATGCACCAGCCTTCAACTTTGCTATGCGGGTCTGAAAGGTAATACCACACTCCTTGATCAATTTTAAAGAGGTTTCACTGAGTCTTCCAGATTTCTGGACAGCCAGTTTTAAAGTGTTCACAATATTTTAGTTAAGGTTCTGAGAGAAAAATTAAATGATTGTCGATGCCGTGAACTAATAGCAATGATGAAAATGGTGATCCCATAGGTGTGACTTAGCGGATGCTATGGCTGGGCTTTTTGTTGGTATGACAGTCATTTCACTACAATTATAGAACATTTTAAGGCTCCAGAAAAGGATATATTCGATTTGATTTACATTTTAGTACTATCAATTTATTACCATGTCAACTGCCACAATCATTGAATCTCGAACCGCATTGGTTAAAAGTTTAGCCCATGAAGCTGGATTCGATTATTGCGGTATTTCAAAAGCTGAATTCCTTGAGGATCAGGCACCGCTACTAGAAGAATGGCTCAAAGCCGGTAGGCAAGGAAAAATGGGCTATCTGGAACGCAATTTTGACAAACGGTTAGACCCCACCTTATTGGTCCCGGGTGCCAAATCGGTGGTCACCCTATTGTACAATCACTATCCTCCTGAAGCACTACCCAAAGAAGATAATTTTCATATTGCCCGCTACGCCTATGGACAGGACTACCACAAAGTGATCAAAGAAAAAATGCGTGCTCTTATGGAAATGATCCAGGAACAAGTGGGAGAAGTGGAAGGCAGGATTTTTGTTGATTCCGCTCCGGTAATGGAAAGGTCATGGGCACAGAAAAGTGGTACTGGTTGGATTGGCAAAAATAGCCTACTGCTGACTAAAGAAAGCGGGAGTTACTTTTTTATCGCTGAGCTAATTACGGACTTAGAGCTCAACCCTGATGGCCCCATGCCCGATTATTGCGGGACCTGTACCAAATGTATTGATAGTTGCCCCACTGAGGCTATTACGCCCTATCAAGTAGATGGCAGCAGGTGTATATCTTATTTTACCATTGAGCTAAGAGATGAGATACCGGATGAAGTAAAAGGCAAATTCGAAAACTGGATATTTGGATGCGATATATGTCAAGAGGTTTGTCCCTGGAATAGATTCGCCAAACATCATCAGGAATCCAAGTTTTTACCCGATGAAGAACTTCTTTCCATGAATATTTCGGATTGGCAGAATTTGAATTTAGAATCTTACCAAAGACTGTTTAAGGGCTCTGCGGTTAAGCGGGCAAAATATGAGGGACTGAAACGAAATATTGAGTTTGTAAGTAGGGATCAATAAAAAACCCCGCCAATGGCGGGGCTGGTCTTTGCTTACGCTGGTGAGATGCCCGCGGAGGTAAAACTTCTATGAATAATTGACCGGTATTGTCCAAATCTACGATAACACCAGTGCTGCAACTCCTTTAGCTCATCAGCTACCAAAACTTTAATAGCTTTACGAAGCTCTTTTTCAAAAAGGGACTTGCTAAAACTAACTTTTGATAAGATGGTTTTAAAGTATTCAAGCATGATAAAAAGGGTTGGTTTTAATTTTGAATGATTCTAAATATAAACAAAAAGTTTCACAATTTTTAACATTTTCAGCTGGAAATTCTGACTGCAATTGTATTGTTTTGTACCCTGCTGAAAGTGATCTTTTGATAATTTGGTAGATCCTTCATGAGAACGACCAAGGTGCCATTTTTAGTATTGATGCTGTCCACCATTTTCTTGGCAATGACCTCCTATGCCCAGGGGGTAAAGGTGGAAGTGGGCCCTGGAGAGATTGCGGCCAATGAAGCATTTACCATAACTGTGGTGGTGGAAAATAGCCAGTTGAAGAATCTAAGTGGTTTTCCCGAGATAGAAGGTATGATAAAACGTGGGACCAGCTCCTCTACTTCCACTCAATTTATCAATGGTCAAGTATCCTCAACTCAGAGTCTCACTCAAAATTATGTGGCACAGGGAGAAGGCACTTACGCCCTGAGGCCATTCAGTATTTCTGTCAATGGAGAAACCCTAAAAGTCCCCGGTAAGACCATCAAGGTCGGACCTCCGCAGCAAAGAAGAAGGCAGGTAGATCCATTTGCAGCTGACCCTTGGGAGGAGCTATTCGGAAACCGCCGTGGAACTGAGGAATTCATCGACGTCAAGGCTGATGCTTTTTTCGCGCTAACTACTGACAAATCCGAGGTGTATATGGGAGAGGGCTTCAATACCAGTTTGGCGTTCTATGTGTCGGAGCAGAACCGTGCAGATTTAGAGTTTTACGACATGAGTAAACAGCTTACCGACATACTCAAGCGTATCCGTCCCTCCAATTGCTGGGAGGAAAACTTTAACGTGGAAAATATAAAACGAGAACAGGTCACTATTAATAATAAGCGGTACCAAAAATATCTAATTTACCAAGCAACCTTCTTTCCTCTAAATACTGAAGCGGTCAGTTTCCCCTCGGTTGGCCTGAAACTGATAAAATACAGGATGGCTAAAAATCCATCATTTTTTGGACCTTCCAGGCAGGAAGATTTTAAAACTTTTTACACGCAGCCCAAAACCATTACTGTTAAGGAGTTGCCGGAACATCCCATGAAGAATGAAGTGGCTGTCGGTGACTATCAATTGGTGGAACAGGTCAGGGGGGAACAACTCAATACCGGAGAAAGCTTCAGTTACA
>JANQPK010000377.1 GCA_028289505.1 Cyclobacteriaceae bacterium | reverse complement strand
GTTTCCTTGGGCACGGACACTGGAGGGTCAGTGCGTCAGCCTGCAGCTTTTACCGGCGTGATCGGGCTCAAACCAACCTATTCAAGAATCTCTCGTTATGGGTTAGTCGCTTATGCCTCTTCATTCGACTCCATTGGAATACTATCTACCAATCTCGAAGACAATGCCTTAATTCTGGAAATAATCTCTGGTTCGGATGATTACGACAGTACTGCATCTACTTTGCCAGTGCCGGAATTCAGTAATATCCACGTACTAAAACGCAGCAAAATTGGTTATATAAAGGAATCAATTCAGACAGAGGGCGTGCAGGATGAAGTTAAGCAAAGGACAACCTACCAATTGAATCAGCTACAGGAACTGGGACACCAGGTCGAACCGGTAGCCTTTCCCTTGATGGATTATGTATTGCCAACCTACTACTTGTTGATTACCGCAGAAGCCAGTTCAAACCTGTCCAGATATGATGGGGTGAAATATGGTTACCGATCAGATCAGCAAGAAACGCTTGACAACTTTTACAAAAATACCAGGAGTGAAGGATTTGGGCAGGAAGTGCAGAAAAGAATCATGCTGGGCACTTTTGTATTGAGTGCCCGATACTATGATGCCTATTACACCAAAGCCCAAAAAGTAAGAAGGTTAATAAAGGATAAGACCAATCAGTTATTTGACCAGTTTGATTTCCTGGTGATGCCCACTACACCCACCACTGCTTTTTCATTAGGCAAATTTGATGATGACCCTTTAGAGATGTACTGGTCGGATTTATTTACCACTCCTGCCTCAGTGTCTGGTAATCCAGCTATATCTATCCCTAATGGAACAGATAAAAATGGACTTCCAATTGGATTTCAAATAATTGCTAACGATTTTAACGAACAGGGTCTCTATGCTTTATCTAAA
The DNA here is from genome assembly GCA_028289505.1 of Cyclobacteriaceae bacterium. Lineage (GTDB taxonomy): Bacteria > Bacteroidota > Bacteroidia > Cytophagales > Cyclobacteriaceae > SZUA-3. The sequence goes on along the minus strand of JANQPK010000377.1, from coordinate 6,378 downwards.
GAAATACTTGATGGAAGGGAGAACTAGAACTAAAATGAGGTACTATCAACTATTATTTACGGCTTTCACCGTGCTGCTAGCTGCAACTGCACTGGCTTCTGTTAATACGGATACTTCAAAGAGTACGCTCCCTGCTATAAACTATGAGTATGTTCCAGACCTTTCATTCCATGAAGTAGAAGACCGGATCGCTTGTTTGGAGTCAAATGTTCCTTTGTCCTACAATAAAGTAGTTAAGTCCTTTATCGACTACTTTGCTGTTCGGGACAGGGAATACACCAAACTGATGATGCAAAGAGTTAATCTGTACTTCCCAATCTTCGAGTACTATCTGGAGAAATATGGTTTACCTGATGAGCTTAAGTATTTGTCTATTATTGAATCGGGGCTAAATCCGGTAGCCAGATCCCGGGTGGGAGCTGCAGGTCTCTGGCAATTTATGCCCTCTACCGGTAGACTGTTCAAACTGCATCAGGATTTCTATATTGATGAACGACTCGACCCCTACAAGTCGACTGAAGCAGCCTGCATCTATTTGAAAAGTTTATACAATCAATTCAAGGATTGGGAGCTAGTACTAGCATCTTACAACGCTGGGCCTGGAAAGGTTCGTAGGGCCATTCGGCGTTCTGGATACAAAAAGAAATTTTGGGAGATCTATGACTACTTACCGCGTGAAACCAGATCTTACCTTCCTCAATTCGTGGCCATGATTTATGTCCTGAACCATCAGCAGGAGCATAATCTCAGTGTTGATTATGTGCTATATCCAATTAAAAGTGATACCATACACGTGAGTAATTATGCAGATCTCAAATCAATTGCACAACAGTTAAACGTATGCTATGAGGACCTTACCAAACTGAACCCGGCATTAAAGCGAGGTGCTATTCCTCCACATGCCAAGAATTATCCCCTGAGAATTCCGGTTGATAAAATGCCCCAACTGATCGCAAATAGGACCGAAATAATGGATTCTGCAGCAGTAAACGGCAAAGAAGAACTGGCTAAATTGGCCAGAAACCAACCAGGAAGCACCTACGGCCGTCACAAAATCAGGCATAGAGTGCGGTCAGGGGAAGTCTTGGGTAAAATTGCACAACGCTATCAAGTGCGGGTATCCGATATTCGCCGATGGAACAACATAAGGGGTAACCTCATTCGATCCGGTCAATCTCTAAACATCTGGATCAAGTCAGGAAACCAACCTCAAACCTTGGCCAGAAGTAAGTCATCTACCCCCAAGGACATACCATCATCTAAGACTCACCTGGTACAACCTGGTGATACCTTGTGGGAAATCTCTCTTCAATACAAGGGGCTGACCATTGAAAAACTGAAGAAGCTCAACAACCTTCAAAATAGCAGGATTAAACCTGGTCAAACCCTGATCATAGGCTGATACAGGTTTGTGGTGTGAAATGTGAGTTGGCCATTTCCAGCAGAAATCGCAAAATACCATAACTCATAATCCATAATTCACCATTCATAACTTCATAAGGCTTCGCATTATTCATTGATCTTGTTATTTTTACCGAAGTCTGAAACCAGAATGAAGCTATCCCCCACCCCACTGTTAGTAGTCCTGGGCTTTTTATTGCTCACAAACTGTTCTTCCTTAATTGATGATAAAGCCTTACTGCCACCGGCTACTGGCGAATCTGGTGAAATCGTGCTGGTAATGGATTCTGCGAAATGGGCAGGTCCACTGGGAGATGAGGTTAGAAATACGTTCAAAGCGCCATTTCCTGGTTTATTGCAAGATGAACCCTACTTTAATCTGGTATATGTAGATCCTGACAAACTCAATAGTGTTTTACGAAATTCAAGAAACATGGTGTTTGTCAACACTCTGGAAGGGAATAGTAGGGGTGATATCATTCTACGAAACTATTTCACCAAGGAGTCCTTAGAAACGATCCGTTCCGACACCAGTATATTTATGTCCAAACAAACAGACCTCTTTGCTCGGGGGCAGGCAGTAATGCACTTGTTCCAGGACTCTAACGAGCGACTTACCAAGCACTTGCAAGTAAATCGATCCTCCATCCAACAGTATTTTGTTAATGTGGAAAAGAAACGATTTCAACAGGCACTTTACAAAGCACCTAGTGAACAGGGAATTGAGAATAGTTTACTAGAGAGACATCAGTGTTATCTTAAGATACCCTATGGTTATGAAATTGCCCTGGAAAACAATAACAGCATTTGGATAAGATTGTTGGACAATAAAGTAGATAAGAACATTTTTGTCGCCTACAAAGACTATACAGAAGAGCAGGCGTTCAATAGAAAAAACATAGTGGCCTTTCGAGACCGAACCTGGCGCCAATACTTACTTGGCAGTGATAGCCTGTCATATATGATAACCGAGCCTTTGGTACCTATTGACTCCGTCAGTTTAAATTGGAAAAATAAATTTACTGTGGAGGTTCGTGGAGTTTGGAAACTCAGAAACAATTCAATGGGAGGTCCATTTTTGGGTTATACTTTTGTAGACGAAGCAGCTGGGCGGTTATACTACGTAGAGGCATTCGTTTATGCTCCTGGGGAGAAAAAAAGGAATACACTTAGAGAGTTAGAAACTATACTTTGGACTTTTAAAACACAATCGGAACACGCCTCCTAGATTGCCTTTCCTTCAAATTTTTTTTAAATGACCATCAAAATTCGCAAACAAGATGCCCTTGACTATCATGAGCAGGGGCAGCCCGGTAAAATTGAAGTAGTCCCCACTAAATTACTCAGCACTCAAAAAGACTTAGCACTAGCTTATTCCCCGGGAGTAGCTGAGCCCTGTTTGGAAATTGCGGAGCACCCACAAGAAGTGTATAGGTACACTTCAAAGGGAAATCTGGTGGGTGTGATTTCCAATGGAACTGCAGTGCTGGGACTGGGTAACATTGGGGCAAGTGCCTCAAAGCCGGTAATGGAGGGAAAAGGCGTGCTTTTCAAGAAATTTGCAGGTATAGATGTCTTCGATATCGAGATCGACGAAACAGACCCCCAGAAGTTCATCACTATCGTTAAATCCCTGGAACCAACTTTTGGGGGTATTAATTTAGAAGACATCAAAGCGCCAGAGAGTTTTGAGATAGAAGAGCAGCTAAAGAAGCAGATGCAGATACCTATTATGCATGATGATCAGCACGGGACTGCTATAATTTCAGCTGCCGCATTGCTAAGTGCTTTAGATATAGTCAATAAAAAGATAGAAGATCTACAAATCGTAGTGAATGGAGCGGGGGCCTCTGCCATAGCCTGTACCAAACTTTACATGCAGCTTGGGGCTAAAAAGGACAATATTATCATGTTGGATAGTAGGGGGGTCATCCATAAGGATCGACCAAAATTGGGTGAGATCAAGGCACCCTATGCCACCAGTAGAAAAGTGAACAGCCTGGAAGAAGCTCTGGTAGACGCCGATATGTTTTTAGGCTTATCCAAAGGGAATATCCTATCGGGTAAGATGTTAAAGACCATGGCTAAAGATCCCATCGTTTTTGCCTTGGCCAATCCGAACCCTGAGATACCCTACCGCGAAGCTATTGCTGCTCGCAAGGACATTATTATGGCCACGGGCAGATCAGATCATCCCAATCAGGTAAATAATGTTCTCGGTTTTCCCTACATTTTCAGAGGTGCACTCGATGTTAGAGCCACTGCCATCAACGAGGAAATGAAAATGGCGGCAGTACGAGCACTGACTGAGCTGGCCAGAGAACCAGTACCTGATTTAGTAAGCAAGGCTTATGGACAGAAATCCATTAAATTCGGTCGAGATTATTTAATACCCAAACCCTTGGATCCCAGGCTTATCACAACCGTCTCACCAGCGGTAGCTAAAGCCGCCATAGACAGTGGTGTTAGCAGAATTAGGATCACTGATTGGGATAAATACCACCAGGATTTGCAAAAAAGAATTGGTATTCATCGGGAAATTGCCAGCCTAATGATCAATCGAGCTAAAAAGGATCCTAAAAGAGTAGTTTTCGCGGAGGCCGATAACTACAAAATTCTCAAATCGGCTGAAATCTTAATAGAGGAAGGTATTGCCAAGCCCATCCTATTGGGTAATAAGGACCATATACAGCATCTTGCCAAGTCTTATAATCTTGAATTAGGAGATTGTCAGATTATCGACACCTCTCTTGAGGAGCAAAAAACTGAAGAGTTTGGTAAAATTCTTTATGAGCGGCGTAAGCGCAAAGGACTGACCTATTATGAGGGTAAAAAGCTGATGAGAGGTCGAAATTACTTTGGAGCCATGATGGTTCAGCAAGGAGAAGCTGACGCCTTCATATCGGGACTTACCAAAGACTATCCCAAGACCGTGATCCCTGCATTACAGGTGATAGGGACCAAACCTGAAGTGAACAAAGTAGCCGGCATGTATGTGATTTCTAATAAAAAGCGTACATTTTTCTTCGCCGATACCACAGTAAATGTTAATCCCTCTGCCGAGGATCTGGTGGATATCATTGGACAGACTGCGGATGCCGTAAGATTTTTTAATGTGGAACCCAGGATAGCGGTGCTTTCATACTCCAATTTTGGTTCAAGTCAAGGAGAGGTACCATCAAAAGCAGCAAGAGCTGCTAAATTGGCCAAAAGTAAATTCCCTGACCTGGTTATTGATGGGGATATCCAAGCCAATATCGCATTGAATACCGAAATCCAGCAAACCAACTATCCATTTAGCGAACTAGCGGAGAAAGGCGCCAACACTTTAATATTCCCGGACTTGGATTCCGGAAATATTGCCTATAAGTTATTGATGGAAATTGGAGGTGCTGAAGCTATTGGTCCCATTCTGTTAGGCATGAATAAGCCGGTACACGTGCTGCAATTAGGAAGTTCAGTCAGAGAGATTGTCAATATGGTGGCCATCGCTGTGGTTGAAGCACAAATTAACCAGACCACTGCACCGGCGTAAAGCCAATTTATGTTACATTTAACACAACCAATTACAGGTAATGTTTGCATATATTGAAGGCTCCTTGGTAGTTCGTGAGCCTGCCTTTGTGGTAATCGATGTCGGAGGAATAGGGTATGAATTGAAAATAACACTGAGCACCTACTCTGTTTTAAAAAACACCAGTAAAATCAGGCTATACACCTATTCTCATATTAAAGAGGATTCCCATACGCTTTACGGGTTTATTGATCAAGCGGAGAAAAGTTTGTTTATGGCGTTAATTTCAATTTCTGGGGTAGGTCCGGCTACAGGTGTTATGATATTGTCCTCTTTATCACCTGAAGAAATTCAAAGCGCAATAATAAATGAAAATGTAACGGCAATTCAAAGTGTTAAAGGCGTGGGTGCTAAAACCGCTCAACGTATAATTCTGGAATTAAAGGATAAGCTAGCCAAGGAAAACCTGGTGGCAAAAAGCGGACAAAATTACCTGGATTCACACAATAGCCTCCAAGAAGAAGCGTTATCCGCCTTAGTTACCCTTGGAATTAATAAAAACGTTGCAGAAAAAGCCATAATTAACAACCTGAAAAATGCCGATAAGGATATAACTGTGGAAGAGCTAATTAAGCGGGTTCTTAAATCATCCTAGTAGCATTGCGGTTCAAAATTTACAAGAATTTCTGGTGGGGCTTTCTAGCGCTTCTGCTATGTTTTATTGCATTTCAGAAGGCTAAGGCTTACACCTCCTCCCTGCTGTTTTTTCAACAAGTGGCCGACAGCATACCGGCCGACTCTATCCCATCTTTTTATGAAAAATCATACCAGCCTACTCACAATCCCCGCGATCGTCTGGGAGATCCTTTTTCGGACCCTGGAACGGAATCTCCGTTTATCAATAAAGACCCCTTTGGATTAAACCTGGAAATCGAGGTTGATACCGGACTGAATTACAGTATCTACGAGGAAATGAATGGGCTCGACTACCGAGCACCTACAATCATGACTTTTGATGAATACTCAGATCTAGTCGAAAGGCAAATGATCAGGGATTATTGGAGAACTAAATCCGCAGAGTTAGATGGAGAAAGCGCCATTAGTGGCAAGCGTTTGATCCCCAAAATACCAATTAGCCCAGTTTTTGACAGGATCTTCGGGGGCAGCTTTGTGGATATTCAACCCAACGGTTCAGTAACCCTTGATTTTGGTTATCGCAATGAACGTATTTTTAATCCCTCTATCCCTATACGTCGCCAAAAACAAGGGACATTCGACTTTGATCAACGTATTGGCATGAACGTGATTGGTAAGATCGGAGAGAAGCTCAGGGTAACTGCAAACTTTGACAACAATACTTCCTTCGATTTTGAAAATGACCTCAGGGTTGAGTATACCGGCTTTGAGGAGGACATTATCAAAAAAATTGAAATAGGCAATGTCAGTATGGGAGTCAACAACAG
>JANQPK010000004.1 GCA_028289505.1 Cyclobacteriaceae bacterium | reverse complement strand
GAAGGCGAGAAGGAACCAAAAGTAAGTTTTAGACAAGTAGCCCGGTATGCAGCAGGAAATAGGACTTTGTTATTGATGAGTATAGCCTTTGGTTTGATGGTGTTTACCCTGTTGGGTTACTTGACCTGGATGCCTACTTTTCTACATGAAAAATTTGATCTGTCTCTTTCCAACGCCGGTTTTTCCTCCATGTTCTATCATCACCTTTTAGCATTTGGTGGGGTATTGATGGCGGGCAAGGTTTCGGATAACCTGGCCAAAAAGAACAAGAGATCCAGGGTAAATTTCAAGATGGTAGGTATGCTGTTGGGGGCGCCATTTATTGTATTGATGGGCATCACCCCTAATCTTTGGTGGTGCTATGTAGGCCTGGCGGGCTACGGATTCTTTCGTGGTATTTATGATTCGAACCTGTTTGCCGCTTTGTATGAGGTGATCGTACCGGAATATAGGGCCTCCGCTACCGGAATTATGATCTCCTTTGCTTTCATAGTGGGGGCGCTGGCACCTGTGATCCTGGGATGGATCAAGCAGACCACCGGTCTTGAAGTGGCCATGGTATTGCTTTGCGGGGTGCAGGTGGTGGCGGCACTGTTGCTTTGGATGGCTTCCAGATATACCTTTGAAAAAGACCAGGTCAACGAATAACTGGGTTATGAAATTTTCACATTTGTTTTTTTCTGATAGTCCTGATGTCAAGTGGAAGCTGGTTAAGCAAATGGGGATTAATAATGCCATCGCCAAGCTGGCACCGGAACTGACTGGTAAACTTCCTCCCTGGGATTTAGAGACACTGAAATCTTCAAAGGCCCTTTTTGAAGAGCACGGTTTTCAACTAATCGGTTTGGAAGGAGATCAAATGGATATGAGCCGGATCAAATTAGGCCAGGAGGGCAGAGACAAAGATATTCAACAATACTGCCAGATGCTGGAGAATATGGGTGAGCTGGGTATTGAACTGCTGTGTTACAACTTTATGGTCACCGGTTGGTACCGCAGCCAAACAGACATCAAGGAAAGAGGAGGCGCATTGGTAACCAGATTTAATTATCAAGAGGCGCAAAGATTACATAACCCTCTGGGGATTGAGATATCGGCCTCACAAGTGTTCGATAACTATGCATACTTTATTGAAAAGGTAATGCCGGTGGCCGAATCTGCTGGGGTAAAGATGGCCTTCCATCCGGATGACCCGCCAGTTTCTCCACTGCAGGGCATCGGCAGGGCTTTTATCCACGCCAATGCCATTAGAAGGGCGCTGGCACTGTCAGATAGTCCCTCACACGGGCTTACTTTTTGCCAGGGCACCTATACTACTATGCAAGAAAACGTGGCTGCTCTGTTGGAAGAATGGCGGTACCAGATCTTCTTTCTGCATATCCGTGATATCAGGGGCAACGCAAAAGACTTCCATGAAACCTTTCACGATAATGGTCCTACTGATATGGCAGCTATGCTAAATCTTTATAAGGCAATAGGATTCGAAGGTCCCCTAAGATCAGATCATGTACCCACCATGGCAGGAGAAGAGAACCGCCAACCAGGTTACGGCATGCAGGGCAATTTATTTGGTATTGGCTACCTGAAAGGACTTATGGAAGCCCTGGAAATCCCCTTTCAATGATGATACAGGTTTTAAATCGGGCTTTTGACATTGTGGAATACATAGCGGCTGATCGCAGTCAACCGCATACTATTACCGCCATTGCCGGGGCGCTCCACCTCAACCAGGCCACCTGCGCTAACATCATCAAGACTCTGGTAATTCGAGGCTACCTGGAGCAGGTAAGTAAAAAGGAAGGGTATCAATTAGGAGCGATGGCTTATCACTTAACCGATAATTACTCTTTAAAACAGGTGTTGGTGGAGGCTGCAGCAGAGCCTATGGAGCAGTTAGCCCAGGATCTCAATGAAGGTACCATCCTAGCCATATTAAAAGGAAATAAACGACTCATACTACTGGATGAGAAAAGTACCCATGAACTCCAGGTGATCAACAAAACCGAGAAAGAGGCATACGCCACCTCTACTGGGAGACTTTTGTTGGCTTTTATCCCTGAAAATAAGCTAGAGCAGTATATTAAAAAGTATGGACTGCCGGAACAGCCAACCTGGCCGGAGGTGCAAAACGAAAAAGACCTGCTAATAGAACTTGCCCAGATTAGAAAACACCGGCTGGCACAACAAACTGCAAAAAGCAGCATTATGGGCTTGGCAGTGCCTATCATGAAGGATGACCAGGTTATAGCCAGTATGGGGATTTATTTACCGCTGGACCGGTTTGTTCGAGAGAAGAAAAATGAAATTGTGCAGGAATTAGATAAAACTGCTCATAGAATAAATAATAGGCTAGAACACTTTTGATCACTATGAGTGGTATTTATGAAACTAAAGAATAGAACAGCATTTATCACCGGCTCCACTAAAGGTATTGGGTTGAGCATTGCTCAGATGATGTCTCGCGCAGGAGCTCGAGTGGTAATCAATGGAATCGAAGAAGACCTTGCTGACGCGATAGCAGATCAGATCTCGCAAGATGGAGGTAAGGCCATGGCTCTGCCAGGTGATGTTAGTTCTAACCGAGTCATCCTGCAGGCCTTTGAACGAATCGAATCTGAATGGGGTCCGGTGGATATCCTGGTTAATAATGCAGGGATTGAAATACGCAAGCCCTGCCTGGACTATACTGAAGAGGATTTCTATCGAACTATCAATGTAAACTTAAAGGCCGCATTCTTCCTGAGCCAAAGGGCTTTGCCTAATATGATCACTCGAAAGTGGGGACGAATTATTAACATATCCTCCATTCACCATAGCAAACCCAAGGGTATTGGGAGTATTTACAGCATGTCAAAAGGCGGTATTACCATGATGACCCGGGAACTAGCCCTGGAATATTCGGGGTATGGCATTACTATCAACAATATTGCTCCCGGTGCTATCAGGACCGACATGAACAAAGAGGTTTTATCTGACCCAGCTTATGAGCGAAAGGTGATCAATAGGATCCCGGCCGGTTTTATTGGGGACCCCTATGATATTGCCAAACTGGCTACTTTTATGGCTTCAGATGATGCCCGGTATATATCGGGAGCCACTTATTACGTTGATGGGGGGATGGTTCTGGGTTAGCGGTAAGCGCTAGTTATACCACACCGCATATCGTTTCCTCCTAAGTTCAAATGCCAGTTGTTTTTCCAGTTTCAATGCTTCTGTACGGTTACTAACCGGAGCAATATGATTATATAGGCTTGGTCTTAAATAACTGCCGTATTTTCGCACTATGCTGGACGCCAGGTTGTGGCCCTTTTTGCTAAGGGCACCCTGTTTGTGTTGTGCAAACCGTTCCTGGGGGCTCTTACTGGTCATGCCCACATAAAGACATTCCAAGACACCATTGAACTGAGGATTAGCTTCACGGAACCTGTAATTTTCGGTAAATACACGTTTAGATAGCTCAACCACGTAAACACGATAATTGGGCATAAGCTTCAATTAGCAGTTATTTGCACCCTGGCAGAATTCTTAACACCATTAACATCAGTGAATTCAGCATTCAATGTATAATCGCCTGGGCTCTCTATTTGATGCGACCATTTAAATGGGGCCGCATCAACCATACCTATAGATTCAAAATCGATAAAGAACTCAACCTGCTGCAATATTTCCAGGTTATCGGCATAGGGCTCAACTGTGAACGGTTCACCGGCATCAAGCTGAAACTCGATATCCTCACCTCCATTTAAGAAATATACTATCTCGTCCGAAAAAGTGCCTTTTACGGACTTTCCTGAATCACCGGCAATCTCAATCCCAGCATTTAACAAAACTTCCTGGTTGCTGGTTGGAATTCTGTGTAAAACAATCAAATCCAGCCAATCCATGGCCTGACCGCTGTCCCCGGTTTTTGATACTTCAATAGTAAGGGTTTGCGCTGCTTGAGGAAGATGTAACACCTCAGGGAAAAGGGTTGAAGTCTCAATTCCTGGCTCCCCCTGGATGGAATCATACTCCGTATAGACCGAAAGGAAAGCACCGCGATTTGCTTCGGAAGTGCGTTTGATCAGTTCGATCTGGTAGTCTCCTTCCTCTACCACGTTTATTTTGAAGCGTAATCCATTGCCTGGCTCAGTCCAATTGGTAAAACGAAACCCC
>JANQPK010000364.1 GCA_028289505.1 Cyclobacteriaceae bacterium | reverse complement strand
TCAATACCCTTGGGTAGCCTTTCCACCACATAAAGCAATCCATCCAATTCCACTTTATCTGGATCGGTGATGCTGCCATAAATCTCAGGGCTAAGGATCATTAAAGCCTCCCGAATGGATGTTCCAGAAACACCAAATGGTTTGTAATATCCCCGGATAAAAAGGTGCTTCATTACGATGTATAATCGTTCGATAGCTGCTCTACTTTCCTGGGCTCTGGTTCTTTTTACCTGGATGAATGACATAAATAAATTTTCATCTTTTTATTGTTACCAGTATGGACTAATTTCGAAGATAAATATAGGCCTAATAATAAAAAGAGATATGAACATAAAGGGAAAAATACTGGAAGTAAAGGATACCGCTCAAGTAACCGAAACCTTCAAAAAAAGGGAGTTCGTAGTGGAATATGCGGATAACCCTCAGTACCCCGAATTCGTTAAATTCGAACTGATCCAGGATCGGTGTGACCTACTGAACGACTTTAAGGTAGGTCAGGAGGTTGAAGTACATTTCAACCTAAGGGGCCGCAAATGGACCGATCCTCAGGGCGAAGTTAAATATTTCAACAGCCTTCAGGCCTGGCGCATAGATTCGGTATCATCAGCAGTACCTGATCAAGGAGGAGACCCTGGAGCTACCGAGGAGCCCGCATGGCTGAATACCGGTGACGGAGACGACGACGATCTGCCTTTCTAGATCTCTTTTATTTTGATATTCCTGAAGTAAACCGGAGCTCCTGCATGCTTTCCCTGGAAGCCTATGTGCCCCATAGTAGGTAGGGTAGAAGGGGCTTTTGATAACCACTCTGGTGCCTCAGTGCCATCTGGATTCAACTTAGCATCAGTATACTCAGTAAGATCTATTTGGTTGATCTGCTTTCCATTGAGTAGAACATAGATCATATTGTCAATGCAGGTGATGGTATAGCGGTTCCACTCTCCAGGTTGCTTAACCACAGACTCTGATGCGGCTTTTCGACCAAATATCGCTCCACATTGCCAGCTTTTGGGGCTATTGGCCCATTTTTCATGATGATCATCAGCAATTTGAACCTCGATCGAATTTGGGATCCAATCATCGAGCTTGGAACAATATACCACTACACCACTGTTGGTTCCATGATCATTTTTAAACTCCAGGTCCAGTATGAAATTATTATATTCCTTCTCTGTCCAGATGAACTGATCTTCTGTTGCGGTGTATTCACCATTTTCAAAACTCCAGACCCCTTCCGGGTAAATCGCATCCGAGAGGTCCTCTTTAAATAAGGAGGTCCATTTTTTACTCTTGGGGTGCTTTTTGACTGGATACTCGTTTTGGCAAACTACCGATGAATACAGGAAAAAAAGCATCGATAAAATGATAAGGAATTTACTTTTCATGAGTGTGTTAGTTTAAACCGGCCACAATATATTTGTTCAATTGACAATTAACAACGGACAATTAACAATTAATGATTAAGAATGAACAATGAGCAATGAACAACTAATAAGCACAAAATCAACAATCCTGCCAGCCAGCAGGTAGGTCTTCAATCATCAATCAATTAATCAAGTATTCCCCTAGTTCCCTTGTGCCCTAGTTCCTTAGTTCAGTCTTTTTTTCTTAAAAGGTCGTCTGTTATCCCGTCTTCTATTACCCGGCTTAGGAGTAGCTTTTGGATCAGGGCCTGGACCAAGCTCTTCTGGAAGCTGTCCTATACTGATGTTTTTTTCCACCAATTTTTCAATATTCCTGAACAAATAGCGGTCATCGTCATTGATCAGGGTAAAGGCGATTCCGGTGGATTCGGCACGGGCGGTTCGTCCTACCCGGTGCACATAGTCCTCTGCGTCTCTGGGTACATCGTAATTGATCACCAACTCAATATCTTCGATATCAATCCCTCTGGCAACAATATCAGTTGCTACCAGTACCTGAGTCTTTCTATTCCTGAAATTCAATAGCACTTTCTCACGCTCAAGTTGAGACAGGTCCGAATGGATACTTTGAACGTTTAAATCAATACCTTTCAACGCACGCTCAATCTCTTTTACACTTTTCTTAGTAGAGCAAAATATGATGGCGCTGGTTATTTTTTTAGCCTTTAGCAGGTGCTCTATTAAGGGGACTTTTTGAGGATTATAGGTATAAAAAGCCGCTTGAAACACTCCAGCGGCCGGTTTGGAAATGGCTATATTCACCTGCTTTGGATCTTTTAGGATCTTTTTTGCCATCACCCTGATCTTTGGTGGCATGGTAGCCGAGAATAGTAGTGTTTGTCGCTTTTTGGGCAGATGACTAACAATTTTCATGATGTCTTCATAAAATCCCATGTCCAGCATCCGGTCTGCCTCATCCAAAATGAGATGGTTCAACTCAGACATGTCGACGTAACCCAAATTTAGATGTTGAATCAATTTTCCAGGAGTGGCAATGATGATATCTGCCCCTTTGGTTAGTGCCTTTTTTTCTCGATCAAATGAGGCCCCATCACGTCCACCGTAAATGGCAATGGAGCTGACCGGTGTAAAGTAAGAAAACCCTTCCAGCTGTTGATCTATTTGTAGTGCCAATTCGCGAGTAGGCGCTATGATCAAGGTATTAATGCGTTGAGGTTTTTGATCAATAATGTGTTGAATAATGGGCAATAAGTAGGCAGCTGTTTTGCCCGTGCCAGTTTGGGCACAACCAATTATATCACAATCATCTAGGATAATCGGTATCGCTTGTTCCTGGATCGGTGTGGGTTTCTGAAACCCCATGGCATCCAGACTTTCCAACACCCTTTCATTAAATGCAAAATTTCGGAATTCACTCATGGATCATAGTCAACAAATTTAATCACTCCAGGAAATATTCCGCGGAGATGGGAAAATGGTCAGTGTGGGTAACTTTCCTATGGGTTTGAAAGTTGCCTAAAGTGATGCCGTCACTGTAAAATTGATTGTCAATTCTGAGGAAGAAAAGTTTACCGTTAAAAGTAAACCCAAACCCTTTTCCACCGTTTTCGAATGAGCTATACAGGTATTTTTTTAATTTCTGGTAGGAATAGCTGTAAGGCATATCGTTCAAATCACCTGCAAGGATAACCGGATAAGGTGATCGATCCAAATGTCCACATAAATTGTCTATTTGAGCAGCTCTATGAATAAATCCGTGTTTCAACTGGGACATCAACTGTCTTAGATTACGGGAAATGGTCTGGGGATTAGAATTGGCTAGTTGTTGCTCATCGATGCTCATCGACTCCAGGTGTACATTGTAGATCCTTACGGTGTCCTGGTTTCTGACAATATCGGCAAATAAAATGTTATTAAGAGAATTGGAGCTTTCCGTAGCTCGCAGTGAGCCCCGGTGGATAATGGGATATTTACTGAATATGGCCATACCGAACTGGGCGCCGTCCTTGTTGGTAAAGGAGGGCTCGAAGTGATAGTGAGGGTTTTTCTGATTGATAGATTTGATGGTATTGAAAATCTTATGACCAGGATGTACATAAAACTCCTGAAAGCACTTAATATCATCCTCTCGGGACAATATCCAGTCAATAGTGTTCTTAGACTGGATAAAATCTGTATTGAGGTGACTATAAACGTTAAATACCCGCACGTTATAACTCAGTACCTTTAAAGTTTCATCTTGAGTATCGGTTTGATGAAAGGTAATAGTCCTACTCAAAAAAAGCAGACCAGCCAGGCAAACCAGTAAGGGATACAATAAAAGCATCGACCTCCTAGAGATGGTGTAGAACAAAAGAAATGAATTGATCAACAGGATTAGAGGGATCATAAGAGACAGTAGTCCCGACAACCAGAAGACTTGAGGGGAAACAAAAATACTGGCGAAGACCACCAGGCTCAGCCCTGTTAAAAATCTAAAAAAATATTTCAAACTATCCTTTTGGAATAAAGGCTATGCTAATTATCCCTAAACATACAATATTGTTCTAACTTTAGAGACAAAAACCTTGCTACAATGACCATACGAACTATTTGTTATTTCATTGCCACTCTTATGCTTTTTTCTTGTCTTCCCTCTACCCAGGAAAGCCAGTCTGAACCTGAAGAGCTCACAGCTGAACAGCAGGAAGTAAGTGATCTTGAGGATCAGGTTATTGCGGTGCATGATGAAGTTATGCCAAAGTTGGACAAGCTGGTCTCACTTCAGGAGCAACTAATAGCCAAAAATGCGGACCTCGAAGCGAGTGATAATGCCGATGCCCAAGATCAGGTGATTGTCAACAGTCTTATTATCGATGATTTGCTGCAAGCCAATGAGGGAATGATGGACTGGATGAGGAACTATGAGCCAGTGGATCTGGAAGCAGATTACCAGGCTAACATGAATTACTTACAGGAAGAATTAGAAAAAATTACTGCGGTGCAGGAGCTAACTAACAAGGCCATTGCTGCTGCAAAAGAAACCTTGGGGAACAATTGAATAGGCGAATAGGGGACATTCGACTGACGCTATTCTTTCAAGAGTAATTCAATATCCTCCATAAGCTCATCTACATCCTCTACTACAGTACCGTCATACACCCCGCGGATGTGTTTATCGCGGTCTACCAGTAGAAATGCTCCACTGTGAATATAGCCACCAGGCGCATTTTCATCCGCGCCCGCGGTAACCATATAATCCGATTGCCCCAGCTTGTAAATTTCAGCCTGATCACCAGTTACAAAGTGCCATTTCTGGTCGTCTTCAATACCCAGTCTAAGTGCATACTCCTTCAATACGGGTACCGAATCGTGCTTAGTGTCGATGGAATGTGATAATATGGCCACTTCGGACTGTTCCAAGAACCTCTGGTACACCCGCAGCATTTGTGTTTTCATGGTGGGGCAAATTGTAGGACAGGAGGTAAAGAAAAAATCCGCCACGTAGATCTTATCCTCAAAAGTATCTGGAGTAACGTCACGACCTTCTTGATTTACTAATCGAAAATCTCCAATAGTGTGATATATGGTGTCTCCGTTTTCCACTATTTTTCTACCGAGTTTAGGTAAGGATTCCTTTGGCTGACAACTGACTATCAGCAAAAACACCACGATGCCATAAGCAAAACCAAATCGATTCAACGGCGGAATTTTTTTATCAGATGGATAGCTGACATGAGAATAACAGCAAAGATAACCAATCCTAGTAAGCCAAAGGTCATATCCAGTGTGCTTTTCAGCACCACCAGGAATACAATACTCACCAATAGTACAGTGGCCCCTTCATTCCATAATCTCAGTTGCAAGGAAGTCATCGGATACTCATTTTTTCTCAGTTGCTGATAGATCCGATGACACAAAAAGTGGTAAACATACAACAGACCTACCAGACAGAGTTTCACGAACAACCATACCGGCCATTCAGGATACAGCATTAATAGACTTAATCCGAAAAACAGGGTAATGACAGCTGATGGCCAGGTAATGTAATACCACAATAATTTTGATATCCTTTTGTATTCGTTTACCAACACCGATCGATTGGGTTCAGCCTTGTCATTTGCTTCTGTCTGATAGATAAACAGCCTGACTATATAGAATAGACCTGCGAACCAGGTGACTACAAAAATGATATGTAAGGCCTTGAGGTATAACACTAGCAAAAAACATTATGCAACACCCTAAAAATAGGTGGAATGGCGTAAATTATTGGTGTTAATAGAACGAAAACATCCAAAATCGTTGTTAGCCATAATAATTGCCAACCCTATTGTTTTGACATGGATTCGACAGCACATAACATCTGGTTTATAGAAAATGTGGATTTGTATGAAATGCTTTGTCCACATAAGCTTAAGAATCAGCAGGATAAACATCAATACCACCATTTCAGAAAAGGACAGTTTATTTATTTTCAGAACCAACCATCTGACCAAATCTATCTAATTGCAGAAGGTCGGGTAAAAATTGGAAGCTACTCAGCTCAAGGCAAGGAAATCACTAAAACTATTTTATCCAAAGGGGAGATATTTGGCGAACTTGCGCTTGCTGGTGAGCAGCAGCGATCTGATTTCGCACAGTCCTTGTCAGACGATACCATGGTTTGTGCAATGGGCATTGAGATGATGCAGGAATTAATGGTGGAGAACAAGGCGCTGAGCCTTAAGATCGTCAAGCTCATTGGTTTCAGGTTAAGAAAATTAGAGCGAAGGCTTGAGTCACTGGTGTTCAAAGATGCCCGTACTCGCATAGTGGAGTTTATTAAGGAAATGGCTCAGGAAAGGGGGCAAAAGGTTGGATTCGAAACCATGATCAAAAATCAGCTGACGCATCAGGATATTGCCAATCTTACCGGTACCTCCAGGCAAACAGTCACCACTATTCTTAATGAACTACGTGACCGTAACCTGATCAACTTCGATCGAAGAAGAATACTAATCCGTGACATGGATAAGCTACAATAACTACTATTTCCACCAGGTTTCACCTTCCACCAGGTATTTTGCCTTGATTAGTTCCTCGTTCAGCTCAATCCCAAAACCGGGCCGATCACTGAGCTGGATATGCCCTTGTTTAATCATGTCCTTATCGTAGCCCAGCACATCGGGGTCTCCGTTAATTCCGTTGCCAGACCGGTTTATGGGGTTAGAAATGAAAGCCTCATGTGCCACAAACTCTCGTACAGAGGCAGCAAAATTAGCAGATGCAATGGTCGCAATTGGGCCGGCTACATTATGAGTACAGACCGGTATATAGTATAGCTCCGCTAAGTCAGCAATTTTTTTAGCTTCCAGCAGCCCTCCAGCCATAGAGACGTCAATCTCGATCAGGTTTAAACCTTGATTTACAATAAAGGGTCGGAAATCGGCCCGAGTGTACAGGTTTTCGCCACATAGTATGGGTACTGGTGACTGTTCTGTCAGTTTGACCCACTGTTCGTTATAGGCGATGGGCATGGGATCTTCCATCCAAATGGGTCGTATAGGAGCCACTGCCCGAGCCAGTCGCAAAGCACTATCGAAATCGAATTCCCAATGGCAGTGTACCGCAATATCAAAATCAAGTCCCAAAGCCTCTCTCATATTGGCAAAACCCTCTGCATTTCGGTCTACTTCTACATTGGAAATTCGCCGATTATCCAGCCGGTTCCAGGCTTGATCTCTGATAATATTGGTTTTGCAGGCAGTCCAGCCCTGTCCTTTCATTAGCTCCGCAAATTCCGCACAGGATTCCTTATTCAATTTGTCTTTTGGCCCGGAAGAGGCGTAGGCGCGTACTTCATTGACATGTTTTCCACCTCCCA
>JANQPK010000361.1 GCA_028289505.1 Cyclobacteriaceae bacterium | reverse complement strand
TATTTCGGGTTTGACTAAACTCTTTTCTACAAAGTGATTCCACTTGGTCTCGGAAGCAGTGACCCTCCTTCAGTAACCAAAGATCTTTGGTATCTAAGTCCTTTATGGACACCTCTTGTTTAGACTTCAGTCGGTGATTCTGGGAGAAATACACCATAAATTCTTCCCTGAATAACGGTATACACTTATAACTACTGTCAGTAGGCGCTACCATCACACCAATATCTAAAAGATCGTTGTTTAGTTTACTCAGTATTTGATCTGACAACAGCTCTTCAATGATCAACTGGGTTCTTGGATACCTGGCAACCAGCGATGTCACAAATCTGGGCAGCAGGTAGGGAGCCAAAGTTGGAATTATTCCCAGACGCAACCCGCCTTCAATATTGCCCTTGGAGTCTTGAATTATTTCGCCAATTCTGGATAGGCTTTGAATGCTATTCCGTGCTTGGGCAATTACCTTCACGCCGAGTTTGGTGGGTTTTACCGGCTTTTTGGAACGATCGAATATCAATATGCCCAACTGCTGTTCCAATTTTTTGATCTGCATGCTCAAGGTGGGCTGTGTTATAAAACAGTGAGCGGCGGCTTTTGCAAAATTACGATGAGTATCTACGGCCACGATATACTCCAATTGTGTGATTGTGATATTCATAAATCGTGTGCATAACAATTATCTATACAATAATAGAAACTATCAATTTGTTTTATAAAAATTATTAGATTTTCTTATACGATAGTTAGTCACAAGGGGCAATTGCCTCACTAACACTTCAACACTGTACACTGTCCAAGAGGGTGTTATACATAGTTTTGGTTTAATTGAGCCCCGTTTTAAAACGGGGCTTTTTTTTGGGGGATGAGTTTTATCCAACCTTGAGGATTACTTTTCCCCGACTTTGGTTGGATTCCAAGTAGGCATGTGCCTGGGCTACCTCTTCCCATGGAAATATCCTATCAATAACCGTTTTGAGGCTACCGGTTTCAAAGAGGTGAGCACAATGCCCTTTAAAATCATCTACCAGACTGGTGCGGTAGCTTAATGATCTTGACCGCAGGGTGGAACCCAAAATAGTAAGCCTTTTGAATAGTAAGGAACCGAGATTTGCGCTCTCAAACTTGCTTCCCCCAAGTAATCCAAGCATTACCATTCTCCCATCCTGAGCCAGTGCCTCAAGGTTTTGTTGAAAATAAGGGGCACCAATAAAATCAACAATTGCAGCTACCCCTTTGGGATAGTGTTGTTTTATCACCTGATCAAATCTCTCCCGGCGGTAATTGATACAAAGATCTGCGCCGAGATCCCTACAAAATTCAATTTTGCTTTCAGACGAGGTGACTACAACTGTTGTCTTAAGCTGCTTTGCCAATTGGATGGCGGCACTGCCGACACCGCTGGCTCCTGCATGAATAAGTATCGTTTCCTCTGGCTGAATCTTTATCAACCAGCTCAGCGCCTGCCACCCTGTTAGAAAAGCTTCCATCACACCTGCTGCTTCAACCACAGGCATATGCCTTGGAATCGGGACAGTCAAATCTTTATGAACAGTAACAAATTCGGCGTAACCCCCACCTGATAATAACGCCATCACCTTACCATCAACTAATGATTCAGCCCCGGACCCAGCAGCAACAACTTCCCCGGAAACTTCCATTCCCAATATTTCAGAGGTTCCAGGTGGTGGTGGATATAGACCTTTTCTCTGGAGAATATCTGCTCGATTAAGGCCTGCTGCGGCCACTTTGATCAATACTTCTTGAGATGATGGTTCAGGACACGGTACCTCTCCCAGGTATAATTGATCGCGTCCCCCAAATGCCTTTAGTTGAACTGCTCTCAAGCCATCAATACTTCCATTTGATGTTACAGCCGATTGAGGGGAGCTGGTCATCGGTAATTTTCTCTCCACTTATCAGCGAATCCAGCGCATTCCTGAGATCTTCACCGGTAACCAGAACACCATTTCCAGGTCTGCTGCTATCCAATTGTCCTCGATAGACCAGTTTTAAATCTGAGTCGAACAAATAAAAATCTGGGGTACAAGCAGCGTCATAATCGCGGGCTACCTGTTGGGTCTCATCGTATAGGTAAGGAAACGTATATCCTTCTTGGGCCGCGGTTTCCTTCATTTGCTGAGGGCCATCTTGTGGATAGTTTTCCACATCGTTAGAGCTAATTGCAACTATAGAAACACCTTGGGGTTGATAATCTTGCGCCAAGGCAACCAATTCCTGATTGACATGCTTCACGAAAGGACAATGATTGCAGATAAACATAATAACGGTACCCACTTCTGATTTCAAATCTTGCAACGACATCATTTGGTCTGATACCGTATCTGGTAAACTGAATGCGGGTGCTACCGTACCAAGTGGTAGCATGGTTGAAGGTGTTTCGGCCATAAAGAAATTAATTTACGATTGGGTGTGCCTGATTCAGGAATCCAGTCCAGGCATACTTTTTTCGGTTACTCAAATATTCTCCCTGAGACTCAAAATAATAAGCCTCTCGTTCAAAGCTAATATTACGATATGCTTTTTCAAAGTTCCGATACTGAATAAATCGGATCAGGAACTCCAGAAAATACCAGAAGTAGAAAGGGATCACAAAGGTTTCCATTTGCTGACGCAAATGAATCCTCTCATGGGTTAGCAGCTGTTGGGTAATTTCCGTCTCCTTTCCAATCAGTACAAAGGGATATAAGCACATTCCCCTGGCAAATCCGAATGAAAGAATTCGTACCAAGCTGGTTTTAATAATCATGCGGTGATATTACTGCTGACAAGTGCAATTTGCAACTAATAACTGTCAATCTCCACCAGAAGTAATTTTTTTACCAGTTTTTAACCAAATTGGGCATTGGAATGGGCATCACCATAGGATTGATTTCAGATACTCACAGCTATCTTGACCCAAAGATTGCCAGGTATTTTGAATCCTGCGATGAGATTTTACATGCAGGAGATATAGGATCAGTGGAAGTTCTACAGTCACTGCAGCAAATAAAGCCCACAATGGCAGTCTATGGCAATATTGATGGACAAGAGATCAGGGTCCTTTGTCCGGAAGATCAATGGTTGGAACGTGAAGGTGTAAAAATTTTCATGACTCACATTGCCGGAAGCCCTGGAAAATACAATAAGAGAGTAAAATCAATTATCGCTCACAAAAGGCCTGATGTATTGATTTGTGGTCATAGTCACATCCTGAAAGTGATGCCCGACCCGTATTTTTCATACCTGCTTCATATCAATCCAGGTGCTGCAGGAAGACATGGATTCCATCATCAAAAGACGGTGATCAGACTCACACTAGAAAATCGAAGACCTACTAATCTAGAGGTGATTGAACTTGGTAAAAGAGGTAAATAAAATCTATGTTACTCTTCCTCTTCGGATGATTGCACAGTTTCGGCAGTAACGGCTTCCACAGCGGCCTGTTGATCATCGTCCAGCTTCTTAATAACTGGCTGCCGGCTTAGCTGTTTGATCCTATTGATCCGGTTTGCTGCTCTTGCTTTATTCCTTCGATCTTTCCTTTTTAATCTAGTTACGGCCATGAGAGATTGCTAAAATTGAGGCTGCAAATTTAGTAGATTAACCAGAATAACCATACACCTATTGCATTATTTTATCTTTCCTTTTGATTTTGAAACCATTTCGTTGCTTTTTTGTAGTTAAACGCGATTTTTTATGAGTTCAAGCCACCTGGGGATTCCAAAGGGCACAAGAGATTTTGGTCCTCAAACTATGGCTAAACGCCAATATATTTTTAGGAATATCCGGGCTGTTTTCGAAAGATTTGCCTTTCAACCGCTGGAAACCCCCAGTATGGAAAATCTATCGGTATTATCCGGAAAATATGGAGATGAAGGCGATCAATTATTATATAAAATCCTGAATTCCGGAGATTACCTGAAAGCCACATCTGAAGCAGACTATCAGCAAGGGTTTGTAGAATTACTGCCTAAAATAGCCTCAAAAGGACTAAGATATGATCTCACTGTTCCTTTTGCTCGCTACGTGGTGATGAATCGACATGCGATTACTTTTCCTTTCAAACGTTATCAAATGCAGCCAGTATGGCGGGCTGACCGTCCCCAGAAAGGCCGTTACCGAGAGTTTTACCAGTGTGATGCGGATGTTATTGGTACCAACTCACTTTTATGCGAAGCAGAGATTGTAGCTATGATCAATGCAATATTTGAACGACTACACATCAACGATTATAGTATCCAAATCAATCACCGAAAGCTCCTAAATGGAATATCAGAAGTGATTGGTGCACCTGGCAGGCAAACAGAACTCGCAGTCTCTTTAGACAAATTGAATAAAATAGGACCCCAAAAAGTACTTGGTGAACTAGAAGCCAAAGGATTTAAGCAAAACCAACTGGACCTGCTCAGTCCATTGTTCGATTGGTCGGGCAGTTATCAAGAATTACAACCTGTACTAAGCGAATATATTAAAGACTCCCCGGAAGGCGCAGCGGGTTTAGCGGACTTAAACCTTGTTTATGACCATGTGTCCAGTTTGGGCATTGAAAACCCCAGGTTGATCATTAACCCTTGCCTGGCCAGGGGTTTGGCTTACTATACCGGCACCATCTTTGAAGTTACCATAAACAATGCCCAGATAGGTAGCGTATGCGGAGGCGGTCGTTACGACGACCTTACCGGCATTTTTGGCCTGCCTGGAGTATCAGGTGTGGGCATAAGCTTTGGGGTGGATAGGATTTATGATGCCATGGAACAACTGAATTTGTTCATTGAACAGGAATCCAATGCTTGTCAAGTATTGCTGATCGCCATGGATCCAGCCAGTGAGCCCCATGCCCTGGGATTATTATCAAAATTGAGATCCAACCAGGTGTCCGCAGAACTGTATCCGGACAGGGTCAAACTAAAAAAACCGCTCAACTACGCCAATAAAAAAGGAATACCCTTAGTTGTTCTGATAGGTTCGGATGAGATCAAAAGCGGCAAAATTTCAGTAAAGTACATGGACACAGGTGATCAGGAAGAACTTACTGAAGCACAGTTATTTGGCAAACTGCTGGAGACTTAGTTGCCTTAATTCTCGTCCTGTTAACAGATATATGCATAAAGCGGCTTTTTATATCGTATGGGTTATTTTTTTAAGCCTGCCTACGTTTGTATTAGGTCAGGTAGTAAGCCCATTAGGTAGATTCCAAGTAGATTATGCCAAGGGATGTGCCCCATTGACAGTGACACTGATTGACTTAAGTGGTGGGGGTGCCTATTTATATGATGCGGATACCTGCAATATTTCTTCACCAAAGTATGATCCAAGCTTATGTCCACAGACCAATTCAACCACAAATACTACCTATACCTATACGGAACCTGGTACATATTTATTAACTCATGTTGATGCCTTTCAAACACCAAGAACTGACACGATTCGAATCGAAGTGTTACCTGTCCAGCAACCAGTATTTGACCTCACCTTATGCAATAACTATAGCGTCCATGTTAATATAATCGATACTTATTACCAAGAATTTTTAATAGACTACGGTGATGGTTCGGGCCCTACAAATGCCATCAGCCATACCTATCCACCTGGGACTATCAGTTATCCGGTTACCGTAAGTGGTTACTTTACTGATGGACCAGTAAATTGTGGTGGGACCACTACCATGATTACTCCAATAGATAACATTCCCATGGCCAGTATAGATCAGGTAACGGTATTAAACCAAGGACCAAGCTCAGGTCAGATCCAGAT
>JANQPK010000350.1 GCA_028289505.1 Cyclobacteriaceae bacterium | reverse complement strand
TCCAATACTTTCCAGGATCCATCAGAGCAGGAACAGCACAGCTATAAATTTGGCTCACTATGCCATACCGACAATGCCACCAGAGCCCTGGCGATAGACCACAACAAGGAAGTGATTGACATAGGGGTATCCCTGGGATCTAAGAGTCTTACCGTATGGCTGGCGGATGGATCCTCCTTCCCCGGTCAGTTAAACTTTAGAAGGGCATTACAACGAACTATGGAGAGTCTACAAGAGATCTACTCTTACATGCCATCGGACTGGAAACTATTTATCGAGTACAAACCCTACGAGCCCAGTTTCTACAGTACGGTGATCCAGGATTGGGGCACCTCTCACCTGTTGGCCAATGCTTGTGGTGAAAATGCCTTTTGCCTGGTAGATCTGGGCCATCATCTGCCCAATACCAACATTGAGCAAATCGTGGCTACGCTGCTTTGGCAGGGTAAATTGGGAGGATTCCACTTTAATGACAGTAAATACGGAGATGATGATTTGACGGTTGGAGCCATCAAACCCTACCAGTTGTTTTTGATTTTTAATGAATTGGTGAATATCCCTGAGCATAATCCTCAACCGGCCTGGATGATCGATGCCAGTCACAACCTTAAGGATCCTCTGGAAGACTTGATACAAAGCCTGGAGGCCATCAGACTTGCCTATGCACAAGCACTGATTGTCGACCAAAACGCTTTAGAACAGGCACGTCAAAGCAACGATGTAACCCTGGCACAAGAAATCTTGCAGCACGGTTATCGAACAGATCTTAGACCACTATTACAAGAGGCCAGATTGAGATCGGAAGGAGCCCTGGATCCAATTGAATGCTACCGCAAGCTGGGAGTGAGACATAAGCTGATCGCAGAGAGAGGGCTAAATACTGTAGCTTCCGGCTTGTAATGAAAGTATCGGCGGTTTTCGACATCGGAAAGACTAATAAAAAGTTTTTCCTTTTTGATGAAAATTTCCGACAGGTATATAAAGAATACATTCAGTTTGAACCGGTAAATGATGGCGACGGTGATGACTGCGAAAACCTGGAAGCCATCCAACAGTGGATAACCACCCTGTTCCAGAAGGTTTGTGATAACCAGGAATATGATATCAAGTCGTTAAACTTCTCTGCTTACGGGGCTAGTTTTGTACATCTAGGTAATGATGGTAAGCCGGTTGCCCCATTGTATAACTACCTGAAACCAATCCCCGAAGAATTCTTCCAATCGTTTTATGATAAATATGGAGGTAGACTGAATGTTTGCAGGCAAACTGCCTCCCCCGCTCTGGGCTTTCTAAACTCAGGCCTTCAACTGTATTGGCTCAAACATCAAAAACCAGAGGTTTTTGAAAGGATCAAATATGCTCTACATCTGCCCCAGTATTTAAGTTATCTGTTTACCAAAAATCCGGTAAGTGATTACACCAGTATTGGTTGCCATACCACACTGTGGAATTTTGAAAAGCACGATTATCACCAATGGGTTTACCTCGAAGGTATCGACAAACTGCTGGCGCCGGTAGTTGCCACCGATTTCCATGTTAAAAGATCCCTACATGGTCGCTCCATCAAAGTAGGAGTAGGTATTCATGACAGTTCCGCCGCGCTTCTTCCCTACATTAGGTCCGACCACAAACCCTTTTTGCTGATCTCTACTGGCACCTGGAGTATTGCCTTAAATGGATTCAGCCATGATCATCTAAGTGACCAGGATCTGAGGTATGACTGCCTAAATTATATGAGAACTAATGGCGATCCAGTACGTGCCTGTAGACTGTTTTTGGGAAATGAATATCGCACCCAAGTTCAACACCTGCATCAACATTTTAATAAAGTATACGGTTACCACCGAAATATTAAGTTCGATGAGGCCATTTATAAAAAGCTATCATCTAATTATAAACGGTACTTTCGATTTGAACATATTACTTTAGACAGAGATATAGAAAGTGTTAATTATCAGATATTTGAATCTTTTGAAGAAGCCATACACCAGCTGCTACTGGAGCTGGTTGAACTTCAGATTCAGTGCATTGTCAGGGCGATCGGTAACACTAAATTGAAAAAAATCTATATTGATGGTGGTTTTGCAGATAATGACCTTTACGTAAAAATGCTGCATCGGCGTTTTCCAGACTTCAAACTAAGGACTACCAAGTCACCCCTGGGCTCAGCATTAGGAGCTGCCATAGCTACTTCTAAGCCAGAGCTAAACAAGAAGTTCTTAAAAAAGAAGTATGCCATGAAAAAACTGGTGTGACCTTCCGCAACCTTGAAATAACTACCATAAAACATGTCAGAAGAACATCAAGCTACCCAGACTCAAGAGTACGAACGTGAACCGGTACCTGAATCTGAGCTAAAAAACTGGAAAAGCTTTCTGGGCATGTACGCAGGAGAACATGCTGCCGGCACTGAATTTATGATAGGGCCCTTGTTTCTCACCGCAGGAGTCAGTGCTTTCGACCTGATAGTGGGGTTACTATTAGGCAATCTTATGGCAGTATTAAGCTGGAGGTTTCTCACTGCAGAAATCGCGGTGAGGCACCGGCTCACCTTGTATTATCAACTGGAAAAGATTTGTGGGAAGAATCTGGTCACCTTCTACAACCTGGCCAATGGAATTCTGTTTTGCTTCCTGGCAGGAGCTATGATCACTGTCTCCGCTACTGCAGTGGGCATACCTTTCGATATGGAAATGCCCAAGTTAACCGATACCACCCCCAATAATATAACCTGGGTAGTAATTGTATTGGTAGTAGGGGCATTAATTGCGGTAGTAGCCGCCAGGGGCTATAATTCAGTATCTAAAGCTGCCAACTGGATGGCACCCCTGATCATTTTGGCATTCGTGGCTTGCGGATTTGTGGCCCTGGGACAGTTAGGAGTATCCAGTTTCAGCGAATTTTGGGCACTTTGGGGCGAAGGATCAGAACCATTTCCCGGACAAATCAAATATACATTCTGGCATGTGGTCTTGTGGTCTTGGTTTGCCAATGCCGCAATGCATATAGGTATGTCAGATCTGTCAGTGTTTCGTTATGCCCAAAGGCCGCAATCGGCATGGACCACCGCCGCAGGAATGTATATCGGACACTATATGGCTTGGATCGCTGCTGCCCTGCTGTATGCGGTTTATTTAAAGTCTCCGGAAGCTCGGGAATTCTTGGCCAATAATGAGGCTCCCCCTGTGGCTCCTGGGCCATTAGCTTATAATGCTATCGGCATATTTGGAATCCTGGCGGTGGTAGCTGCTGGTTGGACTACTGCCAATCCCACCATTTATCGGGCAGGACTGGCCTTTCAGGCTATTATCCCCAAAGCCTCCACTTTTTGGGTAACCATATTGGCTGGTACCATAGCCACCATTGCTGGATTGTTCCCAGCTTTCGCCATGAAACTATTGGGATTTGTGGCGCTCTATGGATTTATTCTGGCACCGGTGGGCGCCATAATCGTATTTGAGCATTTCTTTGCAGAGAAGCTGGGTTTCGCCTCTAATTATGCCGAAGTGTCCGGGGTTAAAGTTAATGTAGCCGTGTTGCTGGCCTGGGGATTGAGTTTTGGTTTTTTCTACTTTATCTCCTGGTCACAGGGGGTGTTCCTCTCGTTTCTTACTTTACCTGCTTGGATCAGTTGCGGAGTTCTTTTTGTATTGCTGAGCAGATACTTTAATAAGTTATGAGGTATGAGGTATGAGTTAGTTATGAGGTATGAGTTATGAGTTTTACGGGCCTGAGGCTTCGAGCTCCATACTCTATGGAAAAATATTCACCAATACCCGCTGATATCGGGTTAGTGAAGGTGTACCATTATCCGTAACCGCTAATACAAACTGGGTATGTTGTGGGTTATCAAGTTTTACATTAGGGTGCAGCCTGAACCTTAATGTGGCACTGTTATTACCCTCAAATTGCCAGGACATCCAAGGCATAGCATAAAAATTTCCTGTTTCTGCATAATGGATCCACTGGTACTGCAGTTGATCCCCGTCAGGATCGGAGCTGGTATTGGCATCCAATGTATACCATTCCCCTGGTCGAATGCTTATTTCGTGCTCCCCTTTTATCCTCGCTACCGGGGGGTGATTGGCTTCTTCTGCTGACATAGTACACCAATCCATCCTGGCGGCAAAATCGTTTTGATAGTGATCGCGCCAACGCCAAATGGTAGCGTGATTATCAATGTAAACCCTGCCATCTTTACCTACCACCTCATCCTGAGCATCAGTCCAAATGGGCCTGGTTTCCGGTTGATGTTGCTGTAGATGTCTATATTCCAAGAATCTTGGGGTGTACAGCTCATATCTTCCACCCCATCCACCGTAATCCGGTCTTTCCGGCACATTCAGTCCATTGGGAATTAAACCTAGATAGCTGGGAGTATCACCTTCCATGGCATACTCTACTTCTGGATACTGGGCACCAAGAGGTCCATGGTTTTCAATTATGTTTGCTCTCAACCAAGGATTCTTAATCAAGGTAGTATCTGCACCGGAAGCGAACTTGTACCAACGCTCTCCTGATATACCGGACCATGTGGCATTGCGGTAATTCTCTCCGGCACTCACTATGTAGAACAATTGAGGAAACTCCTTTCGGATCCACTCCGCTGAGTTGTCCTGATCAGATATGGTATATACCCTTAGCTTGGAAACAAACCTCTGTAATTCTTGGGTGCTACGTGTTTGCCTGACTTTCCATAATGCCTGGGCCAATACGTTTGCCCCACCCCATACACTTACCCAAAGCGGTCTCTGATCTTCTCTGTCTGCTACTTCTATCAACCAATCCGACCCTGGCGTATCCATGCCTTCACCAACTCCCTCCATACCATATTTGGGAATACCAACTTTTATCAAGGATTTCAAATACTCCTCAGTGGGATATCCAGACTCATGTTGCAGCAGATTTGCTCTCACTTTGCCATAGGCGGTAACAATCTCTTGGATCCTCCATTCAGCGGTCTTGTCCCTCAGGTGTCTAGAGGTAGTAGCTACAAGCCCTTCAATGTCCAATACATTGGAATAGAGCATCAACCGCACCATCGACTGAGCATCGTCAGGCTCGTTCTCTATATCGGTTAAAATCAGTACTCTTGGTTTTGATTGAGATTGTAGGTCAACCGAGCTAACCAACGTTATCAGCACCAATATTATTAAATGAATCCTATTCATGTGAACAATGGTTTATATCAATAAAGCCTGTTTATATGATCAATGGCATTTTTAGCACACTCAATAGAAGAACTTGGTCTTTCATTCTCCACCAACCAATATGCGATATCATGTGCTAAAGCGTAATCCAAAATAGGCTTAAAGTTTAACTTTCCATCACCAACGCAAACTATATCGTCATCACGGCTATTACTCATGTCTTTGACATGAAATATTTTGGTACGGCCGGGATAACGTTTCATCTCTTCAATGGGGTTTGCACCTCCTTTAAATACCCAATATAAATCCATCTCCAGTGATACAAATTCAGGGTCAGTGTTTTGCATGATAATATCAAATGCTCTGGTACCGTTTTCCCTGGGGATAAACTCCCAATTATGGTGATGCCAAGCAAATTTGAATCCACTATTACTGATGGTCTTCCCTACTTGGTTGAGATTTTCGGCAGCTTGATAACTTGCTGGAATATCAATCTCATCATTACTGGTCAACCATGGATAATAGCATACGATAAACTCATATTCCAGTATTTCCGCTGTTTTCAAGTAGTCATCCAAGTTTTTCTGCAAATCCGACATTGATCCTCCGCCTGCAATACACTGTAGATCCAATTTATCTGTTATCCTTTTGTAGGCTTTAGCAGATGGGCCTTTATAACCTCCCTCCAGATATTGATAGCCATATGCCTTCAACTTCCTCAGAGTTCCCTCAAAATCCGCGTTCATTTCATTTCTAACGGTATTTAGTATGATGCCCATGGGCACCTTTTTCTCTACCTGGGGCAATGCAAGCTGATCTATCAGCCATGGTGTACCCACACAAGCCATACCCAATCCCGTTAAGAATTCCCGTCTGATCATGTTATCAAATAGGTTTTAAATCTTGCATGATAATATTTTACCTCCCCTTGCTGATTGATACCCGATAGCTTGATCAGGTACAATCCAGATCCACTAATGAGGGCCGTAACTCTGGTAACCCAACATCGGTGTTACTTGAGTAGAGATACGGGTAGCCATAATACTATAAAAGTAGGTAAAACGCTACTGGAAGCATCCTGCGCCATGGGGTAATGGGAAGGTACCATTCAACACTCAATCATTCCACCATTTTTCATTGTCTGAAAACATTGCTTACATTGTAAAATCATCTTGTACCTAACTGACCTACCTTGAAACTTAAGAGATCCATTTTGCAATTTGGGCCGGCTATTTTCGCCATTGGATACACCATTGGTACCGGCAGTGTTACCACCATGACAGTTTCAGGCAGCCGTTTCGGTATGCAATTGCTCTGGGTACTCTTTGTCAGTTGTTTGTTTTCCTGGGCCCTAATGGAGGCTTATGGAAGGTATTATCTGGTAACCGGTGAATCTGCCTTATTCGCTTTCAAGAAACATCTTAAATGGGGTGTTCCTATCAGTATTCTAGTAATAATTGGGGTAACGCTGGGCCAATGGAACGCCCTAGTGGGTATTTTAGGATTAACTTCTAATGCCTTGTACGAATCACTGGCCCTCTTCATCCCTGGCCTTTCTAAAATTCAGTATCAGGCTACTTTGGTAATTGCCATCATCATTATTATTGTGATGTACGCGATACTACTCACCGGTAGGTTTTCCATCTTTGAAAAACTATTGACCATTTTTGTAACCCTGATGGGTCTGAGTTTTATCATCTCAAACTTTATTGTGCTACCCAATCCAGTGGAGGTAGCGGCTGGGTTAATACCAAGTATTCCTGAACATAGTGATGGCAATCAAATGGTGGTTGCCTTTGTAGGTACCACCATGGCAGCAGCTACTTTTCTATCCAGGCCATTGTTCATACAGGGTAAAGGATGGAGCAAGCAGGATATGAAGCTGCAATCACGTGATGCCATCAATGCCAGTATCCTGATCTTTGTGGTTTGTGGTTCAA
>JANQPK010000344.1 GCA_028289505.1 Cyclobacteriaceae bacterium | reverse complement strand
TGGGAGTGGACCGGTAGTGCCTACAGGCCGTATCCATATTTCAAAAAAGAGGAGGGGGCTTTAGGTGAGTATAACGGTAAGTTCATGGTTAACCAAATGGTGCTACGGGGTGGTTCATGTGCTACACCAGCGGACCATATGCGATGCACCTACCGCAATTTTTTTCATCCGCATTTAAGGTGGCAGTTCACTGGGATTCGATTGGCGACGCACTAAATAGCATAAATAGGTAAGACTATAAGATCTATGGACGAACAATTTGCCCGTGATGTGATGCATGGACTATCCACTACCCCAAAATACCTGCATTCAAAGTATTTTTATGATCAACGTGGTGACTCCTTATTTCAACAAATCATGGAACTTGATGAGTATTACCTCACCGATTGCGAGTTTGAAATATTCCAAAACAATAAGGAAGATCTATTACAACATGTTACCACCAACGGTAAACCATTTGATTTGATAGAACTTGGTGCTGGAGACGGAACCAAAACCAAGATTTTGTTGAAATATTTTTTAGAACAAGGCGCTGATTTCACTTACAAACCTATAGACATTTCAAATAATGCACTTAACCTGCTCCATCGGGATTTAGCTCAGAATATACCCACCTTAAAGATTGAAACTTTACAGGGTGAGTATTTCAACGTATTATCTCATATCGAGTCTATTCCTGGGAAGAACAAACTAATCCTTTTTTTAGGCTCTAATATTGGGAATTTTCTAAAACCGGTAGCCGAAGATTTCTTGACCAGACTATCTACCATCTTGGCAGAGGGTGATATGCTGCTGCTGGGAGTCGACCTAACTAAAGATCCGGCGGTTATTGCAAAGGCCTATAACGACAGTAAAGGCATCACCAGGGAGTTCAATTTAAACCTGCTCTCTAGAATTAACCGCGAACTCAAAGGGGATTTTAACTTGAATAATTTTGAACATTATCCATTTTACAATCCGGTATCTGGTACCGCCAGAAGCTTTTTAATAAGCAAAACCAGGCAAACCGTAACCATCGATCGATTGAACGCCTCCTTTCATTTTGAAGCCTGGGAGCCCATCCATACTGAATATTCTCACAAATACCATTTATCCGAGTTATCTAAACTAGCCACAGATTCGGGATTCAAAGTTCTCAAAAACTATACAGACTCTAGGCAGTATTTTGTCAATGGATTATGGCGAGTAGCTCATAATATCTAAAAATAACTGTGATTTTGATCATTAGTTAAATAGTAGCTACTTTTGCAGTCCCTCGTTTCGGAAAGGACTGAGGGATTGAAGGACTGAAGGGTATTGTTGCAGGGAACATTCAATCCATCAATCCATCAGTCCTTAAACACGCGCACGTGGCGGAACTGGTAGACGCGTCAGGTTGAGGGCCTGGTGCCCGTTTTAGGGCGTGGAGGTTCGATTCCTCTCGTGCGCACTTTTTTATCTTATAAGTCCATATCCCAGGAAAGTGGCGAGAAGGCCCAGTACCATACTTCCAACCATGTATGCAAAAAACAATAGATATTGTTGCTGGTGCAAAAGGCTCATACCTTCAATGCTGTAGGTAGAAAATGTGGTGAATCCGCCGCATAAACCGGTAATTAGTAACCATTTCATAGGGTCACTGGTTAGCACCATCCGGCTTTCCAAACCTACCAGTAAACCGATAATCAGACACCCGGTTATATTCACTACCAAAGTACCCCAGGGAAAAACTGTAAGGCTTCGACTTGAAATAAGCAAATGCAAACCGTAACGGGCTATGCTGCCAAGCAAACCACCGATACCTACGAAGAAAAATGGTCTTAATAATTCCATGGTTCAGATTTAGATGTCCTTTAGTTCTTTATGCCGGTGTTTTGTTTTCAGCCTTTTTAAGATCCCCTCATATCCAGTATGCTCTTGAAGGCTAACCTTAGCATCGACGCCTTTTCCGGCATGGACCTGCAACTGTTTGTATTGCCCACCTGCGGTTTTTATTTCAATCTCTCTCCACCATTCAATTTCTTTACCCCTAAATTTCTGGTCTTGACGGAGTAACCTGACAACCTGCCATTGATCACCATTAATACTAATGACACGATAACCCAATAAGACTTTTAAGGTTATTACTAAGGCAGTAGCCAGACAGAAAACGGGTAAAGCCAGCCATATCGCCGGTGATGGGGGTATGCTGAACCAGGCCCAGAACCCAACTCCGTATGCGATAATTAGGAAAAGAATCAGTGAAAACAAGGTGGTTCCTTTAGGCCTGGATTGGATCATTGGTCTGCAATTTGTCGCTTGGCAAAGTTGACAACACTGGGGAAAAAGATCATAAAATCCAGATGGAAAGCACGGTAATCCGATCTCAGGGTTTGACCGGCCTTTTCCATACCTGATTTGAAACGAGTTCTACCGCTGATCCCTTTTAAGGCCATTTCAACGCCCTTAATTTGAGCGTAGCTACACAACCAATTACCTCTTGACATATGGTATAATATTCGTTCGGCCTGTGGTGGCAGCTGATGATAATCACCTACTGTTTTATAAACATTTGCTGCAAATGATTTCAGGTTGGTGGTGTGAAACCGATAAAAATTAGCAGCCAGAAAATGATCAAAATACATATCAATAATAACACCTGCGTAATGACTGTATTGGGCATAGAGCCGTCGCTTCCCGATTCTAACCTGATGGTGTCTATCGGTAAACTGATCAATTTCCCTATGCAGTAGTATGCCTTGCTGGATAGGTCCAGGATAATCCAAATAGTTATTGCCTTTAACAAAGTCTGCAATGAAGTTACCCACCATCAACTCCGGGTTCTCAAAAGACAGATAAGCATGGGCTAGGAAGTTCATGGTACGCTGAAATTAGCGGATAACCATAATATTAATGACCTAGTTAGGTGTTTATTTTTAAAATGTTTTAATAATTTGACATAACACTTTTCTCACCAGTAAATAAAAATTAAATGTCCCAGAAATTGATTCGTACACTACTCCATCTGGCTCAGGCAGATGGAAATGTAAGCGGCTCGGAACTAGCTTTGGTGTACAAGATTGCCATCGAAAAGAGCCTGCCAATGTTTGAGGTGGAACAACTAATCAGGAACCCACCAAGCGAACAGGAAGAACTACATGAACTTGGTAAAGATGAACGATTTGAATACATCTATACCTTAGTCCTGATGATGAAGATGGACGCCAAATTGGATCCCAGGGAGGAGGAATTATGTCGCAGCTATGCGGAATCTTTAGGTTATAAGCAGGATGTGATCCCCGAGTTATTGGACCTGATTGGCAGTGACCCTAACTTGAGTGAAGATAAGCAGGCATTGAAAAAAGCGGCTCAACAATTCATAGGTTAATGAGGTTAACTTTCCTTTTTTCCTTTATGTTGCTGGGTCCAATCATTTGCGCCCAGGATGCTCCTAAAACCATCATGCAAATCATGGAAAATCAGGAGCTTTGCTGGAATGCTGGTGATTTGGAATGCTTTATGGAAGGATATTGGCAATCGGATTCACTGATGTTTGTGGCTTCTACTAAGGTGTACTACGGATATGACCAAACCCTACAGCGATACCAGACCACTTATCCCGATAAAGCCAACATGGGTAAGCTTAACTTTGAGTACATCACTTTAGAACAGGTAGGGGATCAAGCTTATTTTATGGTAGGCAAGTACCACCTTGAACGTGAAATAGGTGACAAGGAAGGTCATTTTACTTTATTGTGGAGAAAGATCAATGGCAGTTGGGTAATTGTAGTGGATCACAGCAGTTAATGAAGGATTGCTGGGGTACAGCCCTGCTGGACTATTACCATGGTAAGCAGGACTGTCGTCTTACACTGCATACCTCCTACGGTGTACCCGAAACGGTACCAATTGAGGTCTTTTTTAGGAGTCATCAGGATTTCAGTGACCTAGAGCGATATGCCTTGGAGCTTTGCCAGGGGCCAGTACTTGACATTGGCGCTGGAACCGGCTGCCATGCACTATTCTTACAGCAGCACGGAATATCGGTAACCGCTCTTGAGCGATCTGCTGGAGCTTGTGAGGTTATGCGTCAGATCGGTATTCAGCAGATAATCCAGGATGATATCTTTAATTTTACTGCAGCCGGATTTAAAACCGGTTTGATGATGATGAACGGGCTGGGCTTGGCTGGAACCTTGAAACGTCTGCCCTCGCTATTGGAGCAGGTAATGTCAAGATTGTCGCCCGGAGGTCAAATACTGGTTGATTCCTGTGATGTTTCTTATCTGTACTTTGGACAGCCCTTACCATCGACAAGTTTTTTTGGAGAGCAGCAGTACAGTTATGAATATCAGGGGTACAGGGATCCAACATTTTCCTGGCTTTTTATTGATGCTGAGAGACTGCAGCAGGAAGCTGCTAAGGTACAATTAGAGGTTCAAGTGATTTTTGAAGAAGACGATCAATACTTGGCGCGCATAGTAAGATCTTAGATATTAAATCTAAAATATAAGATCTAATGTCCATTATTGCGCTTTTGGTACTTATAGCTTAAGTAGCTCAATACATCACCAAAAGCATGAGCGCCTTGCTTCAAGTTATCGTCTACCGGTTTTCCGTTGAGCCTAAGTATCAACAAACCATAAATCCCGTTCAGACAAACTTGAATGGGGTTGCTAACCCTTCCGTTGGAAAGTTTTGAATTGCGATTGATGTGAAGCTTAGCCTGGTCAAATATTTTGCGGTAGGACTGGTCCGATTTGAGCAGCTCCAGATTAAATTGAGATAATTCCTTCGCCAGTTGATTGAGCTCTTCCAAATGCCCAGTCTCTTCAATGGACTCTTTTTTCATTTGGTTGGCAGTCTTCCGGTACCAGGCTTTGATCCTGGTTTTCATGTTATCCTCAACCGGAAAGTGCTGGATTACATATTTATATATCTCTTCCAGATTGAAGTTGTAGGCGCGAATCAAATCCTCTGTTTGGTACATGAAGATTATGTACTCACTTATACTCTCCTTGCGCTTTTTTTCAGCTATTAGCATAAGAACAGCAGTTTAGGGGGTCAAATATCCGATTTTTTTTGCTTTAGCTCAATTAATTGTTTGAGTTTTTGATTTTTGCAGGGGACAATTTATAGCGGTGCTTTATTCTATTAGTAGTAATTAATTGGCTATTTTTGCCCCTTAGTTGACCATGGAGAACATCAGGAATTTTTGCATTATTGCCCATATTGACCACGGTAAAAGTACCCTGGCAGATCGTCTATTAGAGACCACCAAGACTGTTACTGATCGGGAAATGCAGGAACAATTACTGGATAATATGGATCTTGAGCGGGAACGCGGCATCACCATAAAAAGTCATGCTGTACAAATGGACTATAACTATCAGGGGCAACTATATGTACTAAACTTAATTGATACTCCAGGGCATGTTGACTTTTCTTATGAGGTGTCACGCTCCATAGCAGCCTGTGAGGGTGCTTTATTGGTTGTAGATGCTTCTCAGGGCATTGAGGCTCAAACTATTTCCAACCTCTATCTAGCACTGGAACACGATTTAGAGATTATCCCCATCCTGAATAAAATTGATCTACCTGGGGCTGCCCCTGAGGAGGTTACTGATCAGATTGTGGACCTGATAGGTTGTGACCCCGATGAGGTGATTCACGCCAGCGCCAAAGAAGGAAAAGGGATCGATCAAATATTAGAGACCATTGTTACTAAGATTCCACCACCCAAAGGTGATCCTGATCAGCCATTACAAGCGATGATT
This sequence comes from Cyclobacteriaceae bacterium, assembly GCA_028289505.1. Classification (GTDB taxonomy): domain Bacteria; phylum Bacteroidota; class Bacteroidia; order Cytophagales; family Cyclobacteriaceae; genus SZUA-3. Next base: position 2,307 of record JANQPK010000344.1, on the reverse strand, counting down.
TTTGATTCGGTGTTTAACAGTTACCGTGGTATCGAGGTGTATTTTAGAGTGTTTAATGGTACTATTAGTACTGGTGAGCAGGTCCAGTTCATCAATACCGGTCGAATCTATGCTGCAGATGAAATAGGCATTCTGCGTCTTAAGCAGGAACCTCGAAAGCAAATCAGTGCCGGGAATGTAGGGTATCTTATTTCTGGTATCAAAGTGGCCAAAGAAGTAAAAGTGGGCGATACCATCACCCAGGTAGAGCGTCCAGCTAAGGCATTAAAGGGCTTTGAAGATGTTAAGCCCATGGTTTTTGCGGGAATATACCCGGTAGAGACCTCAGAATACGAGGAGCTGCGCGCTTCCATGGAAAAGTTGCAGCTCAACGACGCATCTCTGGTGTGGGAACCCGAGACCTCTGCAGCATTGGGATTTGGATTTAGATGTGGGTTTTTGGGAATGTTGCACATGGAGATCGTGCAAGAAAGGTTGGAGCGTGAATTTAACATGACAGTAATTACTACGGTTCCTTCTGTGGAGTTCCATGCTATCGGTGCTGATGGTTCGGTAACCCTGGTAAACGCTCCATCTGAGCTGCCTGAACCTACATTTATTTCTCATATCGAAGAGCCCTTCATACGCGCACAAATCATCACCAAGGCAGAATATATTGGATCCATCATGGCGCTATGTATGGATAAGAGGGGACAAATCAAGAACCAGGTATATTTGACCAGTGATCGGGTCGAGCTCACTTTTGAGCTTCCGTTATCAGAGGTGGTTTTTGATTTTTTTGATCGCCTGAAAACCATTAGCAGGGGTTATGCTTCATTAGATTACGAGCTAATAGGCTATAAGCAATCCAATATGGTCAAACTGGATATCATGCTGAATGGTGAAAAAGTAGATGCTCTTTCGGCTATTGTACATCGTGAAAAAGCCTATGAGTGGGGTAAAAAACTCTGTGAAAAGCTCAGAGGGCTACTTCCCAGGCAAATGTTTGAAATTGCCATTCAGGCGGCCATTGGTACTAAAGTTATTGCCCGTGAGACCGTAAGGGCTTTGAGAAAGAATGTTTTGGCAAAATGCTACGGTGGTGATATCACCAGAAAAAGAAAGTTATTGGAAAAGCAAAAAAAGGGTAAGAAGCGCATGCGTCAAGTTGGCAACGTTGAAATACCCCAGGAGGCTTTCATGGCAGTTCTTAAATTAGATTAATTATGACCCTACTAGACGGCAAAAAGACTTCGGAGCAGATTAAGTTAGAAATCGCTCGGGAGGTAGAAAAGATCAAGAGTTTAGGAGGAAAGATCCCACACCTGGCGGCAGTTCTGGTAGGTGAGGACGGTGCTAGCCAAACCTATGTTAACAGTAAAGTAAAGGATTGTGAGCAGGTAGGTTTTGGATCAACCCTGGTTCGAATGGATGCATCGACTTCCGAAGAAGATTTGCTGAATCATGTACAGGAGATCAATGATAATGACGAAATAGACGGTATCATCGTACAATTACCACTACCTGATCATATATCGGTACAGAAAGTCACTGAACGCATCAGGCCGGAAAAGGATGTAGATGGCTTTCATCCGGTAAATGTAGGTCGAATGGTAAAAGGACTTCCTGCCTACATCGCTGCCACCCCATATGGGATCATGCAATTGATCGAGCGTTATCAAATAGAAACCAGTGGTAAACATTGCGTGATCATCGGCAGGAGCGATATTGTAGGAACTCCCATGAATATTCTAATGAGCAGAAAAGCAAACCCGGGAAATTGTACGGTCACACTTTGCCATAGTCGCACTCCGGATATCAAAGCACACACCCTTCAGGCCGACATCATCATCGCAGCTCTAGGCATGCCTGGTTTCTTAACTGAGGACATGGTCAAACCAGGTGCGGTAGTAGTTGATGTAGGGATTACCAGGGTGCCTGATGCTACCAAGAAGAGGGGATATGCCTTGAAGGGGGATGTTGAGTTCGAAGGAGTTGCTCCTAAATGCAGTTATATTACCCCTGTTCCAGGAGGTGTAGGACCCATGACCAGAGCTGCACTGCTATGGAACACACTACAAGCGGCAAAAAGATCGTTTTATCAACCAGCGCCTGTAGACAGTTAATCCTCCATATTGAATGCTTAGTATTCAATGTTCAATCTGACGGAAAAAGAAATAAAAACCAATAGCTCACATACGGAAAGCCAGTTACCAACAGGAAGAGCGGGCAACCCGCAACCCGAAACCCGCAACCCGAAACCCGAAACCCGCAACCGGCAACCCACAACCCGTCGTCTCCCGGTTATGGAGTCTTTTTATTCGTTAC
>JANQPK010000328.1 GCA_028289505.1 Cyclobacteriaceae bacterium | reverse complement strand
TTTTTACTGAAACCTTTTTTGAGACTAAGAGAATCTTGGTGATTAAATGATCAAAAGATGATGGGAATAATAGATTAAAAGATCAATAGATCTTAGATTTAGATCTTAGCTTTTACCTCTTAGATTTTTAACGCTGCATGCCCACTTTTAGTCATCTTCACTGCCACACTCAATATTCTTTGTTAGATGGGGCCGCCAAGATTCCTGAAATGTTGAAAAAGGCCCAGGAGGATGAAATGCCAGCGGTAGCACTAACCGATCATGGCAATATGTTCGGGGTATTTAAATTCGTAGCGGAAGCCAACAAGTATAATGTAAAGCCTATTATCGGGTGTGAGTTTTACCTGGTACCTGACCGACACAAAAAACAGTTCAGCAAGGAACAGCGTGATGAACGATACCATCAGCTGATGTTGGCGAAAGATGAGCAGGGTTATAGAAACCTATCTAAACTATGTTCATTGGGATACATAGAAGGTCTTTACAGCAAATGGCCACGCATTGATAAGCAGCTGGTAGAAAAATATCATCAGGGCCTCATAGCCACCACTTGCTGCCTGGGTGCTGAAATCCCTCAGGCTATCTTACACAAATCAGAAGAAGAGGCTGAGGTACTATTCAGGTGGTGGCTTGACCTTTTCGGAGAAGATTACTATGTGGAGCTTCAGCGGCATGACCTCCCGGAGCAGGAGCAGGTGAATGCGGTATTACTGAAGTTCGCGGCAAAGTATGGGGTGAAAGTATTGGCCACCAATGACTCGCACTATGTGGATCAGGAAGACGCTAATGCTCATGATATTTTACTTTGTGTAAACACCGGTGAGTTTCAAAGCAAGCCTGTCTGGAAGGGGGAAGGCTCCGGCTCTAAAGAATATCGCTTTGGTTTTCCCAACGACAAGTTCTTCTTTAAAACTCAGGCAGAAATGGAGCTTCTATTCAAGGATCTGCCAGAGGCTCTGGATAACACCAATGAGGTGGTGGATAAAATCAACACCCCTAAGCTTACCCGGGACATTCTATTACCTAATTTTCCTTTACCTACCGGTTTTGATGATACTGACAGCTACCTCAGGTATGTCACCTATCAAGGGGCAAAATCCTCTAAACGTTACGGTGAATTAACCGCAGAAATAGAAGAGAGAATTGAGCACGAGCTGAATATCATCAAGACTATGGGTTTCGCAGGATACTTCTTAATTACCGCTGACCTCATCAAAGCTGGAAGGGACCGCGGGGTGATGATAGGTCCTGGCAGGGGTTCTGCCGCTGGTTCTGTAGTGGCTTACTGCACCGGTATTACCAATATTGATCCCATTAAGTACTCCCTGCTATTCGAACGTTTTTTAAACCCTGAGCGGATCAGTATGCCGGACATCGATACTGATTTTGATGACGACGGAAGACAGTTGGTTATCGATTATGTAGTGGACAAGTACGGTAAAAACCAAGTAGCTCAGATTATTACCTATGGTACCATGGCGGCTAAGTTGGCCATAAGAGATGTGTCCCGCGTGACTGAACTCCCACTTTCAGAGGCCAATGCCCTGGCAAAGCTAGTACCAGAGAGACCAGGGATAACCCTGTCAAAAGCATATGAGGAGGTCTCCGAACTGATGGCCATCAAAAAAGGTCAGGACCAAAGGGGTAAGGTGCTAGAAATGGCTGAAAAACTGGAGGGATCGGTTCGGAACTCCGGTATACATGCTGCAGGAGTGATTATTGCTCCTAATGACCTTACAAAATACATTCCAGTTTGTACCTCAAAGGACTCCGATTTATTGGTGACCCAGTTTGATGGTAAAGTGATTGAGGATGCTGGAATGCTGAAAATGGATTTTTTGGGGCTCAAAACACTCAGTATCATCAAAGACGCTTTGAAACTAGTGTCAAAAAATCGTGGAGTGACCATAGATATTGATAAAATACCCCTCGATGATTCCAAGACATTTGAACTATACCAGCAAGGTGATACTATAGGTACCTTCCAGTTTGAGTCGCCTGGTATGCGAAAGTACCTTCAAGTACTTAAACCCACGGATATTGAGGACTTGATTGCCATGAATGCTCTATACCGTCCCGGTCCTATGGAGTTTATTCCAAACTTTATTGATCGAAAGCATGGCAAAGAGGCGGTTGAATATCCTCACGAACTGCTGGAACCAATTCTTAAGAACACTTACGGAATCATGGTTTATCAGGAGCAGATCATGCAAACTGCCCAAATTATGGCTGGTTATTCGTTAGGACAAGCAGACTTGCTGAGAAGGGCCATGGGTAAAAAGAAAATAGAGGAAATGAATAAGCAGCGGGCGGTTTTTATAAAAGGTGCTGCGGATTTACACAAAATATCAAAGGAGAAAGCGGGAGATATCTTCGATATCATGGAGCGATTCGCTGCTTATGGATTTAATCGGAGCCATTCCGCGGCCTATTCTATAGTAGCCTACCAAACTGCTTATCTGAAAGCACATTACCCAGCGGAGTACATGGCCAGCGTTCTCACCCATAACCAGAGTAATATCGAGAAGATCACCTTCTTTATGGACGAATGTAAGCGGCAGCAAATAAAAGTACTCGGTCCGCACCTTAATGAGAGTGGACTTAACTTCGACGTAAATCAGGATGGACAGATCAGATTTGGCCTGGGAGCTATAAAAGGAACCGGAGAGGCTGCCGTGGATGCGATAATCTCTGAAAGAGATGAATCCGGGGCTTTTACCGATGTATTTGATTTTGCCAAGAGGGTCAACCTGAGAACAGTAAATAAAAAGACCTTCGAAAGTTTAGCCATGGCTGGTGCTTTCGATTGTTTTCAGGACTACCATCGACGGCAATATTTAATGGCTCCGGATGGTGGGGATAGTACTTTGATTGAGAAGTTGATCCGGTTTGGTAACCGTATTCAAGATGAACAAAATGCTTCCCAAGTCTCGCTGTTCGGTGGGGACAGCGGAGTAGAGATACCACTTCCAAGGATTCCAGATACACAGCCCTACTCAGAACTGGAGAAGCTCAAAATAGAAAAAGAGGTAGTGGGATTCTATATTTCCGGACATCCTTTGGATCAGTTTAAACTGGACATACGGCATTTCTGCACCTGTACCGTCAGTGAAATTGATCATTTTAAAGGTGAAAAAATTGCGGTGGCTGGTATTGTTACCAAGTTCAATGAACGTTTGAGTAAGAATGGAAGACCCTTTGGGCTATTCTCTATTGAGGACTTCGCAGATTCTTTGGATCTAGCCATGTTTGGTGAAGAATACTTGAAGTATCGTCATTTACTTAGCATTGGAAGTTTTATCTATGTTGAAGGGCAGGTACTTGAAAGGTACAAACAACCCGGAATTTGGGAACTTAGACCATTTAGCGTACAGTTACTTTCAGAGATCAGGGATAAAATGAGTAAGGGAATCCGCATACAGGTTGATCTTCACCAGCTTACCGACGATTTGGTGAATAAGCTGGAAACATTAAGTCAGGACTATCCTGGTCCTTGTCAATTAAAGCTCAGTGTGGCAGACATTCAAGAGAATATGGAAGTGGAAACACTCTCTCGCAAATTTCAGGTGAAGCCTCAGGACGAATTGATAAAAGCGTTAGAAGACATTAGTCATATCTCCTACAAAATTTTAAACTAATCGGTCAAAATTGCAGTAAGTCTGTCAGCTTGGCACATGGTTTTGTCGTATCAATAACATTAAAGGTATTAATAGAGTTGTATAGAAGGGTCAAGTAAAATTTGCACTATATTTGCTAACAATAGACTAGAAATCAAGGCAAGAATTTAAAATAAAGAAATTATGTCAAAAACAGTAGAAATAACCGATGCGAACTTTGAGCAAGTGATCGCATCAGACAAACCGGTACTCGTTGACTTCTGGGCAGAGTGGTGTGGTCCATGTAAAATGATCGGACCAGTGGTTGAAGAATTGGCCTCTGAATATGAAGGAAAAGCAGTAATCGGTAAAGTAGATGTCGACAGTAACCCAGCAGTCTCCGCTAAATTTGGTATTAGAAGTATACCCACCTTGTTAGTGTTTAAAGGGGGTGAAGTGGTGGATAAGCAAATTGGCGCTGTTCCTAAAAGCGTATTATCTCAGAAGCTTGATGCGCAAGTAGAGGCTTCTGTCTAAATAGATAAAATAATATTTTAGATAAAAGTCACGCCTGAGGCGTGACTTTTTTGGTTTATGCTCCCGCTCAGCTAAAGTTAAAATGGTATAGAAATAGGACCATTGAGTTGAAGTAATTCAATTATTGAGAAACTACCTTGGACACTATTTAAAGCTATGCATTATGAAATACAGCGAACCAAATTTTCCGGGATTTTTGTTAATGTCAATCTTGGTGGTAGCCTTTACTCTCCTAAAATCAATTTTTATTGTTGACCGATTATTTTTTCGTATCACTCAGGGATTCACTCGGAATGGACTAAAATAGAACTCGGTAGTCAACGTAAAATAATCAAATAGGTTTGAGATAGCATTGAACCTGCTCCTCACTAATCTCACTTTTTACAACTCTGGCCAAAAGAAATAACTACAGAGACAAAACATTCTATTCTTTCAAGGGTTTTCCTTTCAAGGACCTTTGACCTAGTTTTAGAGTTAGTTAAACAAAACCCCGCTACCGTGTTGGCGGGGTTTTATTTATTAAAACTGAAAAAAGCTCCTTTGCCAGGAGCTTTTTTATGAAACTTATGAGTATCGAATTAAATACTAACTAAAAGCGATCCAGATTCATCACTTTAGTCCAAGCTTCGACAAAGTCTTCGACAAACTTCTCTTCTGCATCTGAAGATCCATATACTTCTGCCAACGCTCTTAATTCAGAATTTGAACCAAATACAAGATCTGCTCGGGTTGCGGTCCACTTTAGCTCACCTGTTTTCCGGTCCCTGCCTTCGAATACCTCAGAATTCTCCGATGAGGCCGCTTTCCACTCGGTGGCCATATCAAGCAGGTTGGTGAAAAAATCATTGGAAAGTGATCCTGGACGATTAGTGAATACACCATGCTTGGAACTATCAAAATTAGTATCCAGTACGCGCATACCTCCAACCAAAACTGTCATCTCTGGGGCAGTTAGGGTTAGCAACTGGGCTTTATCAACTAATAACTCCTCAGTAGATACTGCAAATTTGGTCTTGCGATTGTTTCTGAAGCCATCGGCTGCTGGTTCCAGATAGGTAAAGGAATCCACATCTGTTTGTTCCAAAGAAGCATCCATACGCCCTGCTTTGAACGGTACTTTAACCTCATGGCCTGCTGCACTGGCAGCTTTTTCTACACCACAACTTCCCGCCAAAACGATCAGATCTGCTAGTGAAACCTTCTTTCCACCAGTCTGGGCACTGTTAAACTCCTCCTGGATGCTTTCCAATGTATTTAATACCTGAGAAAGCTGCTGGGGATTATTCACCTCCCAGTCCTTTTGTGGGGCTAACCGAATACGAGCACCATTGGCTCCTCCCCTTTTGTCAGAGCCCCTGAAGGTAGAGGCTGATGCCCAGGCTGTGGAGACCATCTGAGATACCGTTAAACCTGATGCCAGAATATTAGCCTTAAGAACTTCAATGTCAGCTTCATCGATCAACTCATGATCTACCGCTGGAATGGGATCTTGCCAAAGCAGATCTTCTTCTGGCACTTCCGGTCCTAGATACAAAACCTTAGGACCCATATCACGATGAGTCAGCTTAAACCAAGCCCGGGCAAATGCATCGGCAAATTGATCTGGGTTTTCAAGAAATCTTCTGGAGATTTTCTCGTATTCCGGATCAAATCTCAGTGAAAGATCGGTGGTCAACATAGTAGGCAGATGCTGCTTTGATGGATCAAAAGCATCGGGAATGACTGCTTCTGCATCCTTAGCCACCCATTGCTTGGCACCAGCCGGACTCTTGGTCAACTCCCACTCATAGCCGAACAGGTTTTCAAAGAAATTGTTGCTCCACTGGGTGGGTGTCTTAGTCCATGTTACTTCTGGCCCACCGGTAATGGCATCGGGGCCAGATCCAGATCCATAAGTGTTTTTCCAGCCAAACCCCTGTTCCTCGATAGGGGCCGCCTCAGGCTCAGGACCCACATATTCACCTGGATCAGCGGCGCCATGGGTTTTTCCAAAGGAATGACCACCAGCAATCAGCGCCACGGTCTCTTCATCATTCATAGCCATACGACCGAAGGTTTCTCTGATATCATGAGCTGCAGATACCGGGTCTCCATTACCATTGGGCCCTTCCGGATCCACATAGATAAGTCCCATAACTACCGCGGCTAATGGATCCTCAAGATCACGCTTGCCAGAATAACGGTTGTCTTCCAACCAGTTGGTCTCAGAACCCCAGTAAACGTCTTGCTCAGGTTCCCACACATCAGCACGTCCACCAGCGAATCCAAAAGTCTTGAAACCCATTGATTCCAGGGCAACATTTCCTGCTAGAATCATAAGATCTGCCCAGGATATTTTCTGTCCGTATTTTTGTTTGATAGGCCACAATAGCCGTCTGGCCTTATCCAAACTGGCATTATCTGGCCAGCTGTTCAGTGGTGCAAAGCGCTGTTGTCCAGCACCGGCACCGCCCCTTCCGTCTCCAAGTCTGTAGGTACCTGCAGAGTGCCAGGCCATGCGGATGAACAGACCTCCGTAGTGACCAAAATCTGCAGGCCACCAGTCTTGTGAGTCCGTCATAAGGTCGTTAAGGTCTTGCTTGAGTGCGTTAAAGTCTAATGCCTTGAATGCCTCCGCATAGCTGAAGTCATTACTCATGGGATCCGATAATGATGAATTTTGACGTAAGATGCCTACATTCAATTGGTTGGGCCACCAATCCTTGTTGCTAGGACCAGCTCCTGAAGCATGTTTTATAGCCCCACTTGAGAAGGGACATTTACTTGCACCATTGGTGCCGTTGGTTGCATGTGAAGGTATACCTGAGGGTGTTTTGTTTTCCATTTCTAAAGGGTTATTAATAGTTTGATTTCCAAGTTTAATTCTAGGAATACTGGGGTTAATTACGCAATAATTTTTATCTATAATTTTTATAACATTATAATCATAATCTATAATATAACAGCGAATCTTATCATCCTCCTCCCAATTGCATTTTCGCTGAAATATGCCTAAAATTGGTTGCCAGCCGGATTCAACATTAATAACCCATAAATCACCAAAAATCACTTTCAACATGCGAAATAGAATTTTCTGTGCACTGGTGCTATTCGTGCCTTTTATTTTCAACCATGAATCCCATGCCCAATCAGAGAAGCCCAATATTTTGATTATCTGGGGAGACGACATCGGCTACTGGAATATTAGCGCCTATAACCTTGGTATGATGGGCTACCAAACACCCAATATCGACCGCATTGCTAACGA
>JANQPK010000300.1 GCA_028289505.1 Cyclobacteriaceae bacterium | reverse complement strand
GTCAATCTATTATTCCCCCATTCCCCCATTCCCTCATTCCCTCAATCCCTATTCCCCCATTCCCAATCTGCCTGGTTCCCGTCGCCCACTTCCCGCTCTACCGGTCAAGTTGTCACCCAGCTCTTCCCGAGCGTCTTCTGCCAAGGTCAAAATGGTTTGGACCATATCAGGGTAAAGTGCCTGTACATCATAATATTCTCCTGGATCCCTTCTGAGATTGTACAGCGCCATTTCGACAGTGTCTCGGTTATAAGGACCCTGTATTCCATCATTACCGGGAAGTACATCTTGATAAGACCTTGAGATATGCGGCAATACTAGTTTCCAATGTTTATATCGAACTGCCTCAAGGTTATTACGGCCGTAATAATAGTAGAATACTTCTCTAGGTCCTTGGGCATCATGCCTCATCAGTAATGGCAATAGACTGATACCATCTATTTTGTGGTCTGGCAGGGTTGCATCAGTGATCTCGGCAATGGTTGGTAGGATATCAATAGTGCTGGATAACCTGTTGCAAACCTTTCCAGCCTGGATGGTTTGTGGCCATTGCATAATGCAGGGTACTCTTTGTCCACCTTCGAAACTAGTGCCCTTACCTTCACGAAGCCCTCCAGTAGATCCTGCATGGTTACCGAAGTTAAGCCAAGGCCCGTTATCGCTGGTAAAGATTACCAGAGTATTCTGCTTAAGCTGCAGTTCTTCCAAGGCTGACATAATCTGTCCCACTGACCAATCTATTTCCATGATTACATCACCAAACAACCCTTGGTCACTTTTCCCTTTGAATTCGTCAGTAGCACCTAGTGGAACATGAGGCATGGTGTGTGGAAGGTAAAGGAAAAACGGGGCTTCATGATGTCGATGAATAAAATCCACCGCCTTTTCGGTGTATCGAGCGGTAAGCCGATCCTGTTGTTCCATGGAGGTGATACGCTCAATGGTTTGGTTTCCCTCAATCAGGGGTGGGAATGGGTGTTTAAATTTCCTATGGGAAGAATCAGTAGCTGGGGTGCCGTCATAATGTATTGGCCACATATCATTGGAATAGGGGAGGCCAAAGTACTCATCAAATCCATGTTGCAGGGGCAGGAATTGTTTATGATGACCTAGATGCCATTTTCCAAAAATCCCAGTACTGTATCCAACTGATTTTAACAATTCTGCTATAGTTATTTCTTGGTCTGATATTCCATTTCGCGCCTGTGGGTTCAATGCGCCATTGATTCCGATTCGATTCGGATAACAGCCGGTTAATAATCCTGCTCTGGAAGCGCTACAAACTGCCTGGGCGGCATAGAAATGAGTGAACCTGGTTCCGTTAGCGGCCATTTGATCCAAGTTCGGAGTAAGGAATTCTGTGGCCCCAAAACTTCCCAAGTCTCCGTAACCCTGATCATCGGTGAATATGATGATGATATTAGGTAGACTGGTATAAGGCTCAGTTTCCTCACAATGGAAAAACCCAAAACATGTTAGGGCCAGAGTTACCGTTATTCCCATAAATCTAAAGGGGATTTCCATTGAAATTCCAATTCTCAATAGGTGAGGCCGATCTACTTTGCATGATGGATCGTACACGGGCTACAACTTCAGGGAATTCTTGTGATAGATCCTGGCTTTCCGCAATGTCGGATTCAAGGTTGTAGAGCTCAATTTGTCCGGGACTATCCGTGCTCATATTTAACCTAACAGCTTTCCACTGGTCTACTCTAACTGCTTGGGATCCCCCGCGACTGTGATACTCCCAGTAAAGGAAGTCATGCTTGGGTTGGTCTCTTTTGCCCAAGAGCGAAGGCATGATGGAGATTCCATCGAGGTCGTTCGGGGTTTCTATCTCCAGTAAATCTGCAAAGGTGGCCACCATGTCCCAGTTGGCACATAGGTGATTGCTAACCGATCCTGCCGGAATGTGATTAGGCCAACGAGCGATGAACGGAACTCTGATTCCACCTTCGTAAAGATTGGTTTTATGTCCTCTCAGTTCACCGAGGCTATTGAAAAACTTTCTGTCTACACCCCCAATATCGAAGGTGGTCCCGTTGTCGCTGGTGAATATCACTAGGGTGTTATCCGTTAGTCCGAGTGCTTCCAACTTATTCAAAATCAACCCTACCTGCTGGTCTAGGTAACTGATCATAGCGGCATAAGCAGCTCTGGGATATTGATGCGGCAGGTAGTTTTTATCTCCTAAGTAAGGGTCGTCTGGAAATTGATTCTTATAAAGCGCCAAAGCCTCTTCTGGTACCTGCAGTGCCAGATGGGGAATGGTAAAGGGCAAATAGAGAAAGAATGGTTGGTTGTTATGATCCTCTAGGAATTGAAGGGTTTTGGTGGTCATGGCTTCTTGAGCGTACTCCCGACCCTGGTATTTCAAATAATCGCTTGGATCATTGGGATCTCCATCAAACTGTTGGTGGGGCATAAAGAAGCTGTTGTCCAAACTGTCCCATTGATCGTTTTCCCAAAGATGGGTGGGGTAGTAGTTGTGGGCCTGTTTCTGACATAAATATCCATAGAAGTAGTCGAAGCCCTGTTTATTGGGTACTCCAGTACTACCGGGCCCACCGAGCCCCCATTTGCCTACCGCACCGGTACGATAGCCTATTTCCTTAAGCATAGTGGCCATAGTAAAAGCACCTTCAGGTAATGGCAATTGTCCACCTTCATTTTCATCCGTAAAATCACCCAACTCATAGTTATCACGGACATAACTGTTGCCGGTGTGTTTCCCTGTCAGTAGGCTACATCTTGATGGGGCACAAACCGTACTGCCGGAATAGAATTGAGTGAACCGAACTCCAGCAGCTGCGAGTTGGTCCAGGTGAGGTGTTTTGATGATCTCCTGACCGTAGCTTCCAAGTTCATGATATCCCAAATCATCTGCCATCATGTAAATGATATTGGGCGTTTGGTCTTTAGGATTTGATTCAGTGTGTGTGTCAGATTTTGGAGATTGACAGCTAAAAAGAGTCGCAAAGACCATGATGATGCAACAGTACTGACTGCCCTTGAAATCTGCCATTGAGTGCTAAATATTGGTGATAACAAGTTCTTATGAAAATAAACATATGACACTTTTTTTAGCTGAACTGCTCAATTTCATATCTAAATTACATTTTAATGAATTTTTCGTAATTAAGATCAATTGAAAAGCCGTTCCGCGAATTTTTTTTGCAAAGCATAGACCTAATCATAGTTTTAATAGCTGATTTTCGAAAAATGTATTTAGGAATAGATATTGGCGGGACTACCACCAAGATGGGTTTGGCAGATTCATCGGGAACTTTCTATTCTGAAAATTCTTTCAACACCACCTCCTATTCCAATGTAAACCAATTCCTTTCTGCACTAGAGGGTGAGATCATAAGGATGGTTTCTCTAATGGGAAATCAGCTTCAAGGTATTGGGGTAGGAGCACCCAGTCTCAACTATCATACTGGCATCATCGAAAATGCGGCAAATCTTGGTTGGAAAGGTCAACTAAACATCAAGGGTCACCTGGAAACCTTTATGAACTGTCCAGTGATGGTGACCAATGACGCCAACTTACCGGCCATCGGTGAAATGATTTACGGAGGCGCACAGGTGATGAGGGATTTTGTTACGGTCAGTTTGGGGACAGGATTGGGCTGTGGAATTGTTTCCAACGGTAAGTTAGTAGGGGGGCACCATGGAATGGCTGGTGAATTAGGACATATCAACGTAAAGCCCAATGGAAGGCAGTGTGGCTGTGGTCGTAAGGGTTGTTTGGAGACTTATGTTTCGGCAACCGGATTAAAGCGCACCGCATTTAAGCTTATGGCTGATTATAACGGCGGACAAAGTGAATTAGAAGAGTATTCTTTCGAGGAATTAAACGCTGAGATCATCACGGAAGCTGCCCTGAGAAAGGATAAGGTAGCGGTAGAAGCCTTTCAATATACTGGAAGAATCCTGGGAATGAAATTGGCAGACCTGTTATTGATCACAGATCCCGAAGCGATATTTCTGGTGGGAGGAATGGCTAGGGCCGGGGATTTATTATTTGAACCTACCCTTAAATCACTTACAGAATCCAGGCTGGATAGCTATGAAAGTAACGTAGAAATATTGCCAAGCAAGCTGCCCTTAGATAAAGTATCGTTGCTAGGAGCCTGTGGACTAATTGCCCATGGTGATAAGCCAAATAAAAACTCAAAACACATTACCATACTAGATAGAAAACCTTACTGAAATGGAAAAAGTACTCGTGGAGAAGGGATCTGCTATTCGCAGCTTAAAACATAAACAGGTCGGTCGTGATGAAACCACAAGATTTGAAAGAATCCATACTCAAATATTTGATACCTCATCTGAGGCCTCATTGGCAATTGCCAATGAGATTGCCAATCTGATCAGGGATAAAGCCAAAGCCGGCGAAAAATGTGTACTGGGGCTGGCTACCGGTTCTTCGCCTCTGGCAGTCTATAAGGAATTGGTGAGGCTTCATCAAGAAGAAGGACTCAGTTTCAAGAATGTAGTCACTTTTAATCTGGACGAATATTATCCCATGGAGCCTCAGGCACTACAAAGCTATGTCCGATTCATGGATGAGAACTTGTTCGACCATATTGATATCGATAAAGAAAATATCAACATCCCGGACGGCACCTTGGATCAGGACTTAGTACCGGTATTCTGTGCAGAGTATGAGCGAAAGATAGACTCCTTCGGCGGATTAGATTTGCAAATATTGGGTATCGGTCGTACTGGACACATTGGTTTTAACGAACCTGGCTCACATTACAAATCCACTACCAGAATGGTTACCCTGGATCACCTGACCAAGACTGATGCCGCCAGTGATTTTTTTGGGGTGGATAACGTACCCAGGAGAGCTATTACCATGGGTGTGGGAACTATCTTTAAAGCACACCGGGTACTATTGATGGCATGGGGCGAAGGTAAATCAGCCATTATTCAGGAGACTGTGGAGGGTGACATTCGGGATTCTGTTCCCGCAACCTACTTACAAAATCATCCCAATACCACCATAGTACTGGATTCGGCAGCAGCGGCAGAATTGGTTCGAGAAAAAACACCATGGCGGGTAGGTTCGTGCACCTGGGATGAGGAATTATCAAAACAAGCTGTAATCTGGTTAAGTCAAAAAATTGAAAAACCCATTCTTAAGTTGACCGACCGGGATTATATGGATAATGGGATGGATGAATTGATTGCCGAACATGGCCCGGATTACAACATAAACATTAAGATGTTTAATGTTTTACAACATACCATCACCGGTTGGCCTGGAGGTAAGCCTGAAGCAGATGATACTAATCGTCCTGAGCGTAAGGAGCCTGCCAAGAAAAGGGTAATTATATTCAGTCCTCATCCCGATGATGATGTGATCTCTATGGGTGGAACCTTTATTCGCCTGGTGGATCAAGGACATGATGTTCATATCGCTTATCAAACCTCTGGTAATATTGCGGTTTTTGATGAGGACGTAGTGCGGTTTGCTGATTTCTTTAAAGACTTCAATGCAGAATACAGTGCCGGAAACCGAGAAAGTAAGCGTTTTTATGAAGAGGTGGTTAGCAACATCAACAATAAGCAACCAGGAGATGTTGACACCCCAGTGGTGCGAAAGATTAAGGGCCTGATAAGGAGAGGTGAAGCAAAAGCAGCCTGCCGGTATGTAGGCATACCTGATGAAAATGTTCATTTCCTGGACATGCCCTTCTATGAGACTGGATTAATTCAAAAACAGCCTATCGGTGAGGAAGATGTGCAAATCGTCATGAATCTACTGCAGACGGTCAAACCACACCAGATTTATGCAGCAGGAGATCTTTCAGACCCTCATGGTACCCATAGAGTTTGCCTTGATGCCATATTCCAATCGGTTAAGAGACTAAAAAGTGAAAGCTGGACAGAAGATTGCTGGGTATGGTTGTATAGAGGTGCCTGGCAGGAATGGGGGATCGAGGAGATTGAGATGGCGGTACCATTAAGTCCCGGCGAATTGATGCGAAAACGAAAGGCTATTTTTAAGCACCAATCCCAAAAGGACTCTGCTTTGTTTCCAGGTACAGACATGAGGGAGTTTTGGCAGCGTGCCGAAGATCGTAATCGCAAAACAGCTACAGTTTACGATAAGCTTGGCTTTGCCGAATACGAGGCCATTGAGGCATTTAAAAGGTGGCACTTTTAGAGTAGTAACAGCATACAGTGTGGAGCATACAGTGTTAAGCAGCAGCAACGGTTTGAAGCATATAATGGATCAGTATGAGCAACAGTGTATAGCATACAGTGGGTCAAGCAAACAGTAGCAGGGAGCATGCTAGCCTGTACACCCGCTTGCCGTAGGACAATCTGTATGCAGCTGCTGGATTCTCTTGCTGCTAATCTGTTGCTGTTGCTGTTAACGCTATACGTTTGCTTTCAGGATGTGCTCCTTGACTTCTTTCCTGAAATTGCGACCTATAGGCAGTAGCTTACTGGCAATCTCTACACAATTGCCTTCTATCGACTTTACCTTATCCACCGAGATGGTAAAAGACTTATGAATCCGGATAAAATCATTTGCAGGAAGCATTCTGGCCATACTGTTTAGATTCTGATGGGTAACTAAATCTTCATAAACAGTTCGCACACGCACGTAGTCTTTCAGGCTCTCGATGTATAAGATCTCATCCAGGTAAACTTTAACCAATTTCTTGTCCACTTTCAAGAATATAAAAGCTTTAGAAGTATCTGGCAAGGTCACGGTCGACGGAACGGGGGCATATTTTTCACGAAGCGCAGTGTTGACCCTATCCATGGCTTTCAGGAACCGCTGAAAAGAGATGGGTTTGACCAGGTAATCCAGAACGTTCAATTCAAATCCTTCTACCGCATAATCGCGATAAGCACTAGTAATAATTACCAATGGCGGTTTTTTCAGGCTTTTCAAAAAATCTAGTCCGTTCAATCCAGGCATGTTTATGTCAAGAAAGAGCAGATCCACCTGATTCTCGGAGATATAAGTGAAGGCATCCATGGCATTTTCGCAAGTGCTTACCACCTCAGAAGCTTTAAATTGTTCAAGAAACTTTTTGACCACGTTTATGGCTAGCGGCTCATCATCAACTATTTGGCATTTAATGGTCATTCGTGGGTATTTTTAAAGTTACAGTGTATAGATCTGATTGATCGTTGATATCAAGCTGGTATTGATTACCGTAAATAAGATTGAGTCTACGTTTAATGTTTTCGATTCCAACTCCGTTATGACCAATGTGATGATAAGGACCCTGGGAGCCATTGCTCAAATGGTCAAACTTGCGATTTGCTACTGTGAAGATGACACCTTTATCATTGATTTCAAGTCCAATGTCAATCTTAATTTCGTCAATCCCGTCCCCAACCCCATGTTTAAAACTGTTTTCCAAAAAAGGC
Organism: Cyclobacteriaceae bacterium; assembly: GCA_028289505.1. Lineage (GTDB taxonomy): Bacteria > Bacteroidota > Bacteroidia > Cytophagales > Cyclobacteriaceae > SZUA-3. The sequence continues at coordinate 5,149 of JANQPK010000300.1, read as the reverse complement.
AACATTAGTAAAGGGGATATTTTATGGTTGTTTACCTGTCCTTTTACCTTAAAAGTGGTCTTTACTTTATTCCCAAATCGCAGTCGTTCCAGGTCCAGGTAGTTTTGTATGTAGCTCACTTCTTTGGCTAACGGTACTTTTTTTTGTTTGCCGTCGTAGATCACATAACTCATAAGCTCCGATAACTTTATAACAGTGTCGGGTGCCAGGTCAGATTTGTCCAGGGTCAGTGAGTATAGGTTGTTTAAAGTATTAAAGAAAAAATGTGGTTGCACCTGTGAACGTAAAAAGTCTAACTCCGTTTTGAAATTATGCTTTTGCAATTCTCGCATTCTTTTCTGATTACGGCCCCAGTCCAACAAGAACTTAAATGCCGTTATGAAACCCTGAACGTAGACTTCCCCAATAATAAGCTCCAGCACATATTGGTTACCGGTAAGTGTATTGTTGGGGCTTACATCAAAAAATCCTTCAATTATTATTCTTCCACCGACTGCCAACAGTATCCCAATAGAAACCAGCATGATATACTGATAATACCTCTTTGGCAAATATTTAGGGATCAGATAATATATGTTTAGGTAAGCCAGTCCTATGTGCATAGGAAACTCTATGAGATTGTTGTAGAAGGCATTGAGGTAGTTTTGATTTAAAATTCCCCAGCGAAAAACATTGAAAACGAAATAGAGAATCCAAAAAATGCTGTGATAGACCACCGGCCTATTCAATTGGTCCCAAAACGGACCTTTAACGGTTTTGATGTCAAATAGGCTTCTCACGTTGGTATAATATACAACTTATTAAGCCAAAATGTATATATTTTTATCTAAACAGCCTGATTGCAATGCTGAACAACAAATACCATTATCTGGAAGACTGTATAGTAGAAAAGCGATGAAATTAGGCCAGATAGCTAATTATTTTTATGTGAAGCACATTTGATATTAATTATGTTAAATTAATATGAGATTAGCCAGCATCTGGTCGGGTGTTGTTTATAATTAACTAAACTATTAACATATGAGAAAGTTACTTTTACTTTGTTTGTCTTTCGCCCTTACGACGGTATTGTGGGCGCAGGATAAAACTGTTACAGGTAGGGTTACCTCCGCGGATGGAGAAGGCTTACCTGGTGTGAATGTCCTGGTCCAAGGTACTACCCAGGGTACTACTACCGATGTGGAGGGGAACTACACACTGAATGTACCTTCAGACGCTACTAGTCTGATTTATTCCTTTGTAGGCTATACCAGCCAGGTGATAGTGATTGGCAATCGGTCGGTTATTGATGCCCAACTGGAGGAAGATATAGCAGCTTTGGAGGAAGTTGTGGTAACTGCATTTGGATTGGAGAAAGAGAAAAAAGCGGTGACCTATGCTGCTCAGAATGTAGAGACTACTGAGCTTACCGAGGCGCGGCCCTTGGCATTAGCGGATGGTCTTTCTGGAAAAGTAGCCGGCTTGTCGATAGCAAGGAGTGGTGGAGGAGTTGGCGCCGACCCAAAAGTTATTTTGAGGGGAAACCGTTCAATAGCTGGAAGTAGTGAGCCTCTTTACGTGGTGGATGGTGTTACTATCGGAGGAAATATCAATGATATCAGCCCGGATGACATCGAATCCATTAGTGTGTTAAGAGGCGCTAACGCAGCCGCCCTATATGGTAGTCGAGCGAACAATGGTGTAATTGTCATCAACACCAAAAGTGGCAAAGGTACAGGCAAAGGTTTCAACATCGACTTAAACACATCCTACATGGCCTCTAGTCCAATCTATCTGATTGATTGGCAAAATGAATATGGCCAAGGTTCAGGCGGTATTTATCAGCCTAACAGTAACCAGTCTTGGGGGTCTAGGATAGATGGCAGTCAGGTTCAGCATTGGTCAAACGATCCTAATTGGCCTGAGCCAACTTATGAATATGCGGCCAATCCGGATAACAAGACTACTGATTACTATCAGACAGGGCATAACCTTGCCACTAACATCGGAGTGAGTACAAGAGGAGAAAATACCAACTCTTTCATATCATACACTTACACTGATGCTAGTGGAATTATTCCTGGGAATGATCTTGACCGTCATAACATTAGTGCTAGAGTAACTTCGACCCTTTTCAATCGGTTTACCGTAGATGCGAAGATTAATGCTATCAGAGAGAATACAGACAACCGTCCATTTACCGGAGAGAGTTACAGAAACCCGGTTAGGGCCTTGAATAAAATGCCTCCTAACATCAGAACTGCAGATGCGCAACAATTCCAATTTGTTGATACTGATGGAGCGGTAAGGCAGCACTACTGGACTCCTGGAAATAACGAACCTCACAATGTGTATTGGACTACCAATAACATCCAAAATGACATCCTGGAAGACAGGACCATTGGGATGTTATCTTTGGGTTACGATATTACTGATAAGTTAAATTTCAGAGTGAGGTCTTCGGTCGATCGTAGGGCTAGTTTCAGAGAACTAAGAATGAACAATGATACCTATATCCAGGCAGACAACGGATGGTACGAGAAGGAAGATCAAAGGTGGTCTGAGTGGAATACCGATGCGTTTTTGAATTACAAGGATGAGTTCAGCGATGGAGACTGGTCTCTTGATGCTACCATTGGAGGTAACATCCGCAGAAATGAGTTCAGTCGAACCAGGGTATTCCCCACCAGAGATGGATTAAACGTTCCCAACTTATTTGCCATAAGCAACATTGCCATATTGCAGGCTAGTGAGGACTATCAGGAGAGAGAAGTACAATCAGTATTTGGATTTGCCACTATCGGTTGGAAGAATTCAGTATTCTTGGAGGTAACTGCCAGAAATGACTGGAGCTCTACCTTGCCAGCAGATGAGTGGTCATTCTTTTACCCCTCAGTGGGACTAACTGCTGTGGTTAGCGACCTGGTTACTCTGCCTGACTGGTGGACCTTCCTGAAGTTCCGTGGTAACTGGGCCAAGGTAGGTAATGATACTGATCCTTATCAACTAATAAGAACGGCTAGGGTTACAGGAGGTGGAACTGGAGGGTTCCTTGACCTTTCTACCCAAGTACCAGCTGCAGATTTGCGACCGGAAGAAACTACTTCTACTGAGTTCGGTTTGGACATGAGGTTTTTCAATAACCGTTTTGGGGTAGATTTCACTTGGTATAAGTCAAACAGTACAGATCAACTATTTGCTCAGCAGGTACCAACCCCATCTGGAGCAAGTAGCGTCTTTATTAATGGAGCAGATATCCAGAATCAAGGAATTGAATTGGCTTTAACGGCTACTCCTGTGCAAACCGGAGATTTCAGTTGGGATCTGTTCTTCAATCTAGGATCTAATGAAAGTGAGGTACTTGAATTAGCAGAAGGGTTAACCCAACTGAGAGTGGGAGGTGCTGACTTTATGCGGCAGTTCCAATTAGTAGTAGGTCGTGAATGGGGGGAAGTATACTCCCGAGGATTCGCCAGGGATGATCAGGGAAGAGTAATAGTAGACGATCTTGGTCTTCCCACAGTAACACCTGGTCTAGCAGTACCGGTAGCTAACTTTAACCCGGATTGGCTTGGAGGATTTGGTAGTACTTTCAGGTACAAGAATTTAAGCCTTAACTTCCTGATTGATCACCGACAAGGAGGTACGGTAGTTTCATTTACTAATGCCATTATGTTTGCTGATGGTGTAGTTGCAGAAACTTTGGAAGGACGTGAAGATGGTTTGGTATTTGGTCAGGATGTATTTGCCGGAGAAACTGCAGTTTTGGCTGATGGCTCTCCCAACAACCTTTCCACCAATCCCGAAGCGTTATGGGCCAGGTTGGGAGGTAGAAATGCCCCGGTAGGTGAGGCCTTTGTATTGGATGCCACCAATACCAGATTGAGGGAGTTGGTGATAGGATATGATCTTCCCAATCCAAACCTGTTTGGCCTTCCTTTTACCCACGTCAAAGTGTCTTTGATTGGAAGAAATTTGTTCTTCTTCAACAACTCAGCGGGTAATGTGGATCCCGAGATTTTGCAGAATACCAATACTAATGCAGATGGTTTTGAATCATTCTCGCCACCAACTGTAAGAGAGTTTGGAGTTAATCTTAAATTCGGATTCTAAAAAACTAAATCATGCCAAATTTGTTTAGATAATGGATAGATATAAATGTTTAAAAATATAAGACAAATGAAAAGACTAAATCATTTACTTATTTTCATGATCGCGACGTTTGTAGGCTTTGGGATCAACAGCTGTACTGACGATTTTGAAGAGATTAATACGGATCCACTGGAGCTAACGGCCGATAAACTGGATGGATCACTTATTGGGTTGGCTTTTGCCAGGACCCAGTATAGAACAATGTGTGGTGCTGCTGGTCAGTTTCAAATATCACAAAACTTGTTTTCAGATCTTTATGCCCAATATTTCGCCACCACTGCGGCTAATTTCGACTCGGACGTAAATGTTCAGGTGGGACGCTGGAGCGACTTGTGCTGGATTAACTATTATGCGCAAGCTCTTCCCAATGTTAAGTTGGTGGAGGATTTTACCATGTCAGAAGGCAACGAGGATCCTGTGGCAAATGCGGTGGCTAAAATTTGGAGGGTACAAGCATACCATAGAATCACCGATTATTACGGACCAGTTCCTTATTTCGAATTCGGGAATGCGGAGCTTTCTGTACCCTATGACTCACAAGAAGCGATATATCGGGACTTCTTTACTACACTAGATGATGCAGTAGCTGTGCTAAGCGCGAACCCTGGAGGGAATGCCTTTGGTAGCAATGACTTGATTTATGCTGGCGATGTGGCTAGTTGGATTACTTTTGCCAATACCCTTAGGTTGAGAATTGCCATGAGGGTAAGGTTTGCTGATGCAGGTCTAGCGCAAGCAGAAGCCGAGAAGGCGGTTGCTGCAGGAGTTATGGAGACTACTGATCAGAGTGCCTTCGTACTCACTACAGATCAGTCACAAAATCCAATCAACACCATCACCAACTGGGGTGAATACCGGATGAGTGCGACTATGGAGAGCTATCTCAAGGGTTACGAAGATCCACGAGCTGCTCATTTCTTTAGCCCTGCTGCTGATGGAGATTCTCCTGACGATCCAGATGATTTTCCTTATGAAGGGTTGCAAAATGGACAGTCTAAAGTGGCCAAAGGAAATGATT
>JANQPK010000285.1 GCA_028289505.1 Cyclobacteriaceae bacterium | reverse complement strand
AACCAAGGACATCACTAAAAACAGGAATTGGCTGATCAACCAACTATGGTGTTGGGGTATTTTGAGTCTTTCAGCAAAATAGTCAAGGCGGATGTGTTGGTGATCTTTAGCCGCACTGGATATCCCTATGCAACAAAGCCAAATAAAGATATACTTCCCCAGTTCAGTTGCAAATACTACCTCAACTTGCACATACCTGGCCAGAATACCCAGCAAAACATCGGTCAACAACATCAGGGTAAACACTACCATCAGGAAGCCTTCCGGATATTGATAAATAGCGCGGAGAACTCTTGGAAGGTAATACCTGCTAGCCATATTAATATTGATCTACTTCAGCCACAAAGGCATCCAGATACTCCTTGGTGAATATTTTCTCATATTTTTCCCATACTGGTTTAACCGATGCCCTGAAGGCTGGTTTTGCAGTTTCCGGCAGATGGTAAATCTCCATTCCTTGTGCTGCCAATTTCTTTCGTAATTCCAGGGTATTTTTACGCAGGAGCTCAACCTGATAGTCAACCGATGCATCTGCCGCATGCTGTACCTGATTCCTTTGCCTCTGCTCTAATCCATTCCACCAGTCCAAATTCACCAACACCACTTCTATATCCGTAGAGTAGTCCCAGATGGTCATGAATTTTTGCACTTCGTATAGTTTCGAACTGTAGATCACATCTTCAGCGTTTTCCTGTCCATCTATGATATTAAGCTGCAAACCGGTATATACTTCTCCCCAAGCCATAGGCACCGGGTTGGCTCCCATAGCATTCATATTGTCCACGTAAAGTGGGTTATTCATCACCCTGAAGGTCAATCCTTGTAAATCTTCAAGGCTTTTCACAGGTTTTTTACTGTTGGTCAACTGTCTGAATCCCCTGGGCCACCAGGCAATAATATGCAGGTTCTTATTATTGAGTTCCTGGTTAATTTTAGCAAATGCTAAATTGTTACTCTTAACAAGGCCTACTACCTGATCGATATCTTTGAATAGGAATGGAAGGCTTACCACTGAGGCATGCTTGGCTAAATTGGCTAAATAAGCGGTAGTGGTGATATGAATTTCAATACTACCCTGTTGGCACATTTCTATCTCGGCCTTTCCCTTTCCACCTGAAAGCACTCCAGAGTGATAAACCTTAGGAGTTATGCTATCATTACTTTGTTTTTTGATTTCCTGGGCCAGGAAATGGGCTCCCACCGTGAGAATATCATTGGGGCTATTCACCAGGGAAATCTTGGGAGCTAGTTTTCCCACTTCTCTAGTACCACATGCAAACACCATGAAGGTTACCGTAATAAGCAGTAGCACCCTACGGCAGCGTTTTAGGTTACGGAGTTTTATACTTGGCGCGGTCTTCATGATATCACCAGTTCTCCTGCTTTTATAACTGCAACCACATTTCTCAACTTGTTGACATCATTTAAGGGATTGCCATCCACTATCAATATGTCCGCGCACTTACCAACCTCCAGACTGCCAATTTCTACCTCCAGATTGCAGGCTTTTGCTCCGTTAATGGTAGCTGCCTGAAGGGCCTGATGTGGGGTAGCGCCCATATCCACCAAATAGCCAACTTCACTGACCAATTCGCCATGCATGCCATCGGTCCCTACTGCAAACGGCATTCCTGAAGCGATGCATGCTGCCATATTGTTAAAAATGATTGATCGTTCCTCAAAATGTCCTGGTATCAGAGGTGCCGGTAAATTCAATACCCGCTGATCGGTGAGGATGGGGCTCGGGGTCAGCACCAAGAATGTTGAGCATCGAGATAGTTGCTGTACCTGTTCAGGTTCAATGTGATAGGCATGTTCAAGCGTATCCAGCCCCAGGTCTAACGCCCAATCCAGGCCAATACCACCGACACAATGCGAAGCTACCCGCAAACCGGCCCCATGAGCAGTTTGGATGGCTACGCTGATTTCTTCATGAGTCAGATAGCTGTGTATTTCTTCTGCACCCTTCAACGTGCCGGTAATATAGATCTTAATAAAATCCGCCCCGGCATCCACATTTTCCAAAATGGCGCTTTTAATTGCTTCAGGGCCAGCAAAAGGATACCCTACAAATCCGTGACCCTGCGGCGACCGGATTCCTCTGGTAGCCACCTGAAGCCGAGGGCCACTAAAATCACCGCTTTCCACTGCGTGCCGGAGGTCTATATCCAAGAATTCCTTGTCACCCAAACATCTGCAAGTGGTCACACCTGCAGATAGATCCTTCTCCATCATGTGGATGGCTCGGGTTCTTAAGTCTTCCAGGGGATCGTTCATGTGGCCCAGATAGTTTTTCAAAGTGGGGTCCATGGAAAGATGAGTATGGGCGTCGATCAACCCTGGCATGATGGTCATCCCGGTAAAATCCAGCAGTTGATCATGATGCTGATTGGATAGCTTATCCCAGTAATCTATAGCAGTGATTCGATCATCCTGAATTCGAATGGTCCCTTTTTTACTGAGCTCCTCTCCCACTCCATCCCACAAATAGGTTCCCTTCAAAAGAACTGTCTTCTTCATACTACAGATGGTCTTTGGCAAATGGCCAGTTTTCTACGACCTCCATAAGGTCAGCCCCCTCCAGGTGTTGCATCTTCAGATGCTCTGCCTTACCAAAGTATTGAGCAGCAGCAGCAGCTACCAGTGCTGCCACCTTTTGTTCAGTGGCTGTTTTGGCTACAATTGATACGTCCTTGCACATTTGTCCTAAACCACCTGGCGAAGGCGTCCCTTCTAGCACACTTTTGGAGAGCAAACCAAAATAATCACTGCCAGCAATGCCACTGGACAGTACTTCACGCACTGTTTCCACATCCAGATCCAGCTTTCGGGCCAGCGTTATCACTTCCATAGTGGCTGCATGGGTTACACCCACCAGCAACTGATTACAGTGTTTTATGGCTTGTCCATAACCAGGCTTGTCTCCAGCCACCACCATTTTACCTATGACCGCTAAATCTTCTTTGACTACCTCTAGCGTTGTGGGTAACCCTGCGGTAATCAGGGTTAAATCACCCTGTGGTACTCTTGCCGGTCCCCCAGTAAAAGGGCAATCCACAAAATTTACCTGATGCTCGTCACACTTGCTGGCTACCTGCTCCACACAGTTCCGGTTGATGGTGCTCATACCCACAATAGTACCATTTGGCCTGGGGTTAGTCAGCAGTCCCTGCTCACCCTGAATTACATCCACCACCTGCTCATCATTTAGTACCAACATCAGTACCGTATTAGTATGATCCCACACCTGGCTAGGGTTATTTAGAGGTTTACCACCAAGGTCGATTAGCTTATCAATTTTTGACTTGTCGATGTCATAGCCATAAACCTGGTACCCGGTGTTGAGGTAAGTTTCAACTACCACCAGACCCACACGACCCAGGCCGATTACCCCTATTTTTTTTGTCATAATCAACAATTAGTAGAGAATCAATCTAGGGGAAAGTTGAGTGATTACCAAAATCACCAAGGGTCTTTGTTGTCTAGTTGTTTTATTTCTGCTATTTTTTGTTCTTCATGAGAATTAATCCTAAAAAATGTGTGGCCTGCGGTAACTGTATAGCGGTATGTCCCATGGGTGCGATTTATGTGGATCAGGAGATCAACAGAGCTACCATCAATGATGACGCCTGTGTGGAATGTGGTGCCTGCTACCGAGGCATGAGTACCGA
>JANQPK010000279.1 GCA_028289505.1 Cyclobacteriaceae bacterium | reverse complement strand
CTGTGCTAATAGCCCTCCTCTGCCATATAACTCGATGGTCTTTATCAACTTCAGGTTCAAACCAGGTTAATTGGTCCTGTCCTGTACTAAAGACCAGGTCCGGGTACTGATCCTGGTCAATATCTACCAGCATGGGCGATTCGTTTTTGGCGGTACTGTCGATTAAGTGTGCTTTCCAGAGGCCTGCTCCTTTCCCTGGATTTTCAAACCAATGCACATTGGTTCCGGGAAAATCAAACACCATTAAATCTACCCATCCATCTTGGTTAATATCTGAAGCATAATTTAAAAACGAATCACTCCATTCGGTTTTCAAGTCGTACTCCGGAAATTCAAATATCTGGTGCAAGCTCCAGTTCGGTGCCTCAAACCAAAATGGACCTGCCAGAATATCTAACTGCCCGTCATTATTGACGTCAGCTGCGGCTACCCCCTCTGAAACAAAATCATCAAGGATTATCTGTTTCTTGAATCGGATATTGTCATCTTGGGCACTAAGCAGGGTACTCATCAATAATAATACTAACAAGCATAGCACCACCATTGAACGGTCGAATTTATGGTATAATAGTCTCATTTTTGTTCAAGAAGATAATGCATTAACTGATAATAATCTGATTCCGGAATGATGTTGGAAAAGTTATCAGGCATCAGGGTAAAAGGCAAGGCAGTTTGATCTTTAATGTCACCTAAGGGTACAGAGAACTCGGTTCCGGATAAATCTGCAAAAATTTTCAAATTTCCTTCATCTCGCCGATATAACCCCTGTTTAACGGTACCATCGTTTAAGGTAATAGCGTAATTCACAAAAGATTTGGATACGCTGCGATTGGGATCGAGTGTCTTCTCTGTCAGTGCCAACAACCCTCGATTGCCGATACCATCCAGTTGTGGTCCTATATTTCCACCGGACCCACCGATCTGATGACAGGAGCCGCAATGTTGCTTAAACACCAATTCTCCAGCTGAGAGTGATTTAGAGGCAGATTGGTATCCGGATACCCGCTCTCGTATAATGCTTTGAGTTTCATCAGAAAACGGAGTGAGATTTTCTGTTATGTCTTCATATTCCGCCTTTTGTTGATTATTCATATTGGATGATAACAAAGATTGAATACTAGGCTCCAGCAGCATTTTCGGGGATATTTCCATGGACCTAGCTACCTTCAAGATCTCTTCGATACCCTGCTGATCATTTGCCATCGACATCACCAGTTTCTTCTGAGTATCAAAAGAAAGACTGTTTATAGCATTTGAAACCAATATGTAGGACTCTTCAGTCTTCTGTTGGACCAGTAACAGATAAAGTTGTTCTCTGACTGGATCAGCTTGAGGTGCTTGCTGGGCTACCATTGTCACCTGCTCAAAGTGATCTGCAGATATGGTCAGTAAAGCCCGGGCAGCTTCTGTTCTCAGTTGTGGATGAGTGGGTTCTGATCGCAATAAATCCAATAATTCGGATCGCAACTGCTCCACTTGGTAATTACCTGCTACCTGGCATGCAAAAATTTGTAACTGTTCTACCTCACTGAGTTCCTCTTTCAAACTGGTTGTGGAGGGTTGTTCAAGCGTTACGGTGGCCCAAGATACCGCCCAATTTTCAAGGTAATGGGTTTTGCTGCCCCTTTGTGCCATACCATTCTGAATTGATTCTATTAGCTGGTATTGCAAATACTGTTGATCTCGACTCAAGGTTCTAAGCTGTTTTTGAAACTGATCTAACTCCGATTCAGGTAATAATCTGGCGATGTGGTTGCTATAGACCACCAGGTCGGGGTCTTCTTTGAATTTCTTTAAATGACCTGCCAGGAATTGAGCTGCCTTAGCTTGATCCACTCCCACCATAGCCGCTGCCATAACTGGTATCTGATCATTTTTCCAAGAATATTCCATTACCCTGGCCAACAGAGTCTGAGATCGAAAATGGTCTCTCAGAGCCTGTTTTAGGGCATAAGACAAGTGTGTATCTTTATCAGTAACCAACTTACTTTGGTTCAGTAGTAGTTCCACCTGATCAAATGAGGGGTGTTGAGCCAGGATCATAATTGATGCCCTAACGATATGTGGGTTTTGGTGATTAACTAGTGACCTGATTCGATTTATAACCTGTTCATCCAAATGATCCATTTCAAAAAGCACTTGCAATTGGTGAAGCCGTACTAAATCATGTTGGTGAGACAACGCCCAATTGATAAGCTCCTGATCCATTCTTTCAAGTCTAAACAAGATCCACAAACTATGAATAAGCTGCTGCACGGTAGCTTCATTATCATCTAGTAAATCTCTAATAGCGGAACTGGCACTATCCCCAAAGCGGTCTACAATCTGATCTGCCACCATCATACGCACATTCAAACTAGGCTGGTTTAATCCTTCAATCAATTCCTGCAGGCCCTTTTCACTCCAATCTACCGATTGATGAAATTTCTCCTGACCCTCATAGGTTATCCTCCAAATCCTGCCTCTCTCTCGGTCTCTACCAGGGTGATCCAAGGGCACCTCATAATGGCCGATAATTCGATTGTAGAAATCTGCGATGTAAAGTGCACCATCAGGACCCACTTTAATATCTACGGGTCGAAACCAGGGATCCTGGCTGACTATAAAATCGGGTTCCCATTTGGGTACTGGTGTGGTACCAGCCATGTCAATGGTGGCGCGATAAACCCTGCTTTTCACCACATCTCCCAGATAAAAGCTCTGTCGGTAGGCTTCAGGGAACTGATCGCAGGTGTAATAGTCTAATCCAGCAAGAGCAGTTGACCCATAATTATGAGGCATCAAAGCTGGTCCAAAGCCAATCCCTGTGGGTTTTTTACCAAAATGAGGATAATCAGCACCTCGTATTAGCTGGTATAAGGGGCTGGTGTGGCAATCAACCGAGTAGAAATACCCAAACTCATCCATCGCATATCCAAAAGGATTCACCCGGCCTGTAGTAGTGAATTCAACACCGGAACCATCGGGTTTAAACCTAAAGGTATTACCAGATTGCATACGCACCGGTGCTTTGTTGTCAGTACCTACCACTTCTGATACATTTGAAAAGCCATGGTTAGCATGGATCCAACCGTCCAGACCGCGAAAAAAGTTATTGATCATTCCATGTGTATCCTTATATTCAAAGCCACTGAGTAATACTTTCCGGTGATCAACACGATCATCCCCATCGGTATCTACTAAGTGATATACGTTCGGTATACTAAAGGCTATGGCCCCGTCATTTACCGGTTGGATGCCAATAGGAATATTGAGAGAATCAGCAAATGTGGTAAATCGATCGGCTTTTCCGTCATTGTCAAGATCTTCTAGAATAGTAATTCGGTCTGCTGTAGCACCGGTGGAGTCCTGAAATGGGTATGCCTGTGATTGGGTGACCCACAATCTACCCTTAGCATCAAAGCTGAGATTCATGGGCTTACCAATATCTGGCTCCGAAGCAAACAACTCAATCTTAAAGCCAGGTGGTAGCTGAAAGGACTTAAGCTGGTCTTCCGCAGCCATTGCCTCAGTAGTCCTGATATGTTTAGCAAACTGATCCTCTGATATTGGTGTTCGTTCCTCAGGTGCTTCGCAACTTGTGATCAGAAAAATAGTATACGTTATACATTGAATGCATCTTTTAATCATCACGTTTTCAATTATATAATGTAGACTATCTTAACTTAAAGTTTAAACTGACACCTCCAAAGTAGTTACGTGGTAGTCCCGGATAAAAGTAGCGGGGTTGATTTCCCCCAAAGGATGCGGCATTCACTAAAATCATAGAAGCGTAGTGCTCATCCCAAATATTATTGATCGCACCATATATCCTGAAGCTAAACAGCTTTGATAGGGTTCTTTGATAACCTAGTTTTAAATTGAGTAAAGAGTATGCATCAGAATATATGGAATTATCGTCTCGCATGGGCATAGATGACACATATAAATAGGTGAGATTTCCGTATAATCCGCTGGGGTGATTGTAGTCAACACCCCAGTTTACTTTGTGTCTGGGGGTACCGGTAAGTTCATTGCCAGAATAGTCTTGATCTTCGTCGGTAAACTCTTTAAAAAAGTAATCAGCAAATCCATAGGTCATCCAAAGGTACATGTCAGAGGCGGAAGTACGGTTCATCAGGTCATAGCCCAAGGTCAAATCAATACCTCGATGGGTAGTTTTACCGGCATTAACCCCCACAAACTGATCGTCTCCGATTCGTCTAGCCACTAATAGATTTTCGATGAACATAGAATATAAGGACAAATCAAAATCCAGTTTGGAATTAAAAAGCTGCCCTCTGGATCCTAATTCCACATTATAACCGGTCTCAGGTTGAATATCGGGATTGATTACTCCATCAGGAGTAAGGGTCTCAGCTAAAGTAGGAGGAGAAAAGCCATGACTAACCTGTCCGTATACCGATAATTTTTGTGAAAAATTGTGTAGTACTGCAACTCGGGGCGACCATTGTGTATCGAAGGAGTAATCACCTGACTGGTCGCCATTATCCGGAAACAAATCACTGTAGTCATAACTAGTATGGTTGAGATTTAATCCAGCAGTAAAGGTAGTTCCTGCCGGTAATGACCAATTTATTTCAGTAAAGGCATTGTAGTACCACCGCCGCTCATCATTATCGCTAAGTACAGCACCTGGTTGTCTGTCATCGTTTTCGAATGTTTGCCATTGGTAATCCTCATCGAAGTATTCTCCTCCAACTGTCCATAACAAGCTACCCTTGGTGATTTTTGGTTTCATGGTCAATTTAAATCGGCTACCCAATGATGCGGTTTCTTCCTGCAAGATGTTAAAGGGTCGGAGCTCGTAGGAATCCCTAACACTGGCAAACACGCTGGCACTCAGTTCCCAAATGTCTGAAAACTCATGCAGCAAATTGGCACCCAGCAAGCCTTTGTCATAATCTTCAAATCCCATGGTTTGACCCCAGGTAAAAGCTGCCTGACGTGGATTTTCTGCAAAAGCTGCACTATCCAAAGAAGAAGGAATGAAAGCCAACAAATTGATCCAGCTACCCCAGAAGGTCATAGTGGTTTTATCACCCAGATATACCTGGTTAAGTACACTTAGAGTTTGGCGCTGGTATTCATTGTTATCACGGTAACTATCCTGGTTAATTGTATTATAGTTCACCCTTAGATTAATCTTATCGGTACTGTGCTCGGCACTGTTAACGGATCGGAATAAACCATATGAACCAAAAGTAAGTTCACTGGAAAACCCTGATTGATTATAAGGTGCTTTAGTTGCTTTCAGGTTGATAGTGCCCCCCAGACCAGCACCATAAATAGAGGAGGTAGGACCCTTTAACACTTCAACCCGATCAATCAATCCCAGGTCAATATCCTCAATGGTGGTTTCACCATCGCCGGTAGTCAATGGGATATCATTTAGGTAAGCCCGAATCTTGGTAGTACTGAAAAGAGACCGGGAACCTATGCCCCGCATAGTGACCCGGTTGGTATTGAGGGTACCGGAATGCATATACAAACCCGGTATCCTGTTTATAGGTTCCGCTATATTGGTACCATTATCCCTTTCAAGATCATTCCTGGAAATTATTGATATGGCAGAAGGAATCTCCAACAATTCATTGTTTGTATTAGAGCCTGTCACCATCACCTGATTCAACTGGTGAGGTGCCGACGACATCAGTATCCGGAGCTGCTCACGATCAGGTTCAACGGGAATCACCAGTTCCAGGTAACCCAGATGGTTCACATAGATGGTGGAACCATAGCTACCGACATCCCAGACAAAACGTCCCTGGTCATCAGTAGTGGTGCCTCTGGTTCTGGTAGAGTCTGATAGGTTGGCTCCTACCAAAGGCTGATTATTGACAGCATCTAATACTTTCCCATTGATTGACTGTGGGATAGCAGGAACAGCTATGAGCAGTGCACCTAAGTATATGCCAAGTTTAAGGAATCGCCAAAAAAACTGATACTTGCTAGCCACCCCTTACCTTAGCCACCTGATCTGCAGTGACCGCCGGAGAATTATTGCCAAAGCTACTTCTCACATAGGTGATCACATCCGCCACTTCCTGGTCACTCAGAAAATTGTGAGGTACCATAACTCCATTGTATATTTGACCCTTAACCTCAATCTCTCCATTAAGACCGTTCAAAACGATTCCGATAAGTCTGTCGGTATCTCCATTTACATATTCGGTCTCACCTAAGGGAGGAAAAGCATTGGGTACACCCTGTCCATCTGCCTGATGACAAACCAAGCAATACTGATCATATACTTTCTTTCCTGCTTCATTAACCGCTACTGCTTCCGTGCTGGTTTCTGGTTCTGATTCTGGTTGAATCATGGATTCAGGAGCTTGGTTTTGATCCTGTGATTGTTCCTGTCCACCACCACAGGAAGTAAACAGAAAAACTAGCAAGCCAAAAAACTGATAATATTTCATTCTCTTTTTAGTTTTTAATTAATCAAGTAGGAGTACCGCTATAGGTTATTCTCCAAATTTTTCCTTTCACAGAATCAGTTATGTATAGTGATCCATCAGGTCCCTCAGCCAACCCCATAGGCCGGTGTTTGGCATCATTAGGGCCTTTTACAGTATCTACCTGAGCGAAGCCATTGGCAAAAACTTCCCATTTTCCATTGGGCTTTCCATCTTTGAATGGTACAAAAGCCACCAGATAACCTTGCTGAGGTTCAGGAGCTCGATTCCAAGAGCCATGAAGGGTTACGAAAGCACCGTTTTTATATCTCTCAGGAAAATGATCCCCTTGATAAAAAATCAAGTCATTAGGTGCATAATGAGCAGGAAATGCCATTACAGGATCTTTCTTATTAGCACACAATCCAATCTCCTCTCCATTCCCTCCATACTCCGGGGCCAGCAACTTTTGATTCTTAAATCCATCGTAATAGCAAAAGGGCCATCCAAAATCGTCTCCCTCATCAATCTGTAGAAACTCTTCACCAGGCAATTCTGCGCTTTGTTTATCATCAAAATAATCTGGCCACAGAAAGCTTAACTGATCTCTCCCGTGCATAACCGCGAATAAGCTGTTGGAATTATGATCCCAATCCATAGCCACACAATTTCTAATACCGGTGCAGTATTTATAGCCGTGCTCCTGTTGTGTCTGACCCACTTGATTTGCATCAAATCGCCAGATACTGGCCTGCCACTCCAGCTGTGGGCATGGATCTTGACCCTTAGATCCAGCGGTCCGGGTCTCTTGCTGACAGGCATTTGATGGCGCTCCCACGTTAACATATAGGTTACCGCTGTCATCGAATGTAAAGGATTTAGCGGCATGCGAAATTTGATCAGGTAGCTCCGATATCACCATTTCAGCGGTGGTATCAGGCAATAATGCCCCATCATTCATCTTATAACGATAGATCTCTCTTTTGGAAGAGGTGTACAAGTAACCATCATGAATGTCTATGCCTGTACCATTAATGGAACTGAATTCTTCCCTGACATCAACTTTACCGTCACCATCCGAATCTCGCAGCGCCAGCACCCCATTGCCATCATCTGCACGCATTTTCAAATAAATATCACCATTCTGGTGCACCACCAGGTGTCGTGCATTTTTATAGGTACTGTCAATTACCACCGTTGCCCTGAAACCATCTCCCAGTACCAGTTCTCCATCATCCACCAATGCCGTTGACTCAGGTTCAGAAGCGGCATTTTCCGGTGCCGGTTGGCAAGCTGCCAGCACCAATAGGGACATAATACTACTCTTAATGATGTTGCGCATAGTTTTCTATCTCCTGTTTGATATTAGTGATTGTCTCTAGGGACATAGCTGCCTGACTGTCCTACCAGAAAGTCCATGTCCACGCCCTGATCTGCCTGTAATACGTGATCGACATAGAGCTTTACATATCCCCTGTGGTTATGATCATTTGAGGGTTTATAGGCTTCTCTTCTTTTCTCCAACTCCTCATCTGATACATGTAAGTGAAGTTTTCTATTGGGAACGTCCAGTTCTATGATATCTCCATCATGAACCAAGGCCAGGTTTCCACCAATGGCCGCTTCGGGACTAACATGCAACACCACCGTACCGTAGGCAGTTCCGCTCATTCTTCCATCCGAAATCCGTACCATATCGGTGATACCTTTTTTCAATATTTTTTTGGGTAAAGGCATGTTGCCGACTTCTGCCATACCCGGGTAGCCTTTAGGTCCTACATTTTTTAGAACCATCACGCAGCTTTCGTCTATGTCCAGCTCCGGATCATCAATCTTAGCATAAAAATCCTTGATATCTTCAAATACCACCGCTCTTCCTTTGTGTACCATCAGAGATTCAGTTGCAGCAGAAGGCTTTATGATAGCACCATTTTGCGCCAGATTACCTCTTAGTACCGCGATACCAGCGGCCTCTTGTATTGGCTTATCTATGGAGGCTATTACCTCTCGATTATAACATTCCGCATCTGCCACATTCTCTGCCAAAGTTTTGCCATTGGCGGTTTTAAGATCCATATGCAGCAAGTCTTGCAATTCTTTAATCACTACCGGTAGCCCTCCGGCATAATAGAAATCCTCCATCAGGTATTTTCCTGAAGGCAGTAGATTTACCAATAGCGGTACTTGACTACCTAATTTGTCGTAATCATCCAAATCTATCTTTACCCCTACTCTACCGG
>JANQPK010000246.1 GCA_028289505.1 Cyclobacteriaceae bacterium | reverse complement strand
TAAGTACGTCGGTTTCGCCAAATGCTGTGGGGATTTGCTTAAGCGTCTTGATATCCAGTTTCTCTACCCCCATATTAAAACTATTGATGTTCTGATCTCGTTCTGACCGGACCACCACCTCCCGCAGAGCCTGAATTTCTTCCAGCAATTCAACATCTAGTTTGCCGTCTCCGCGTAGCATGATTTGCCGTTTGGTATCTCTCATGCCAATACTCTGGATGAACAATTCATGCTTTCCTTTAGGTAGTGTAAGGGAGTAAAAACCCAACAAGTTGGTCACGGTACCAACGCGGGGATTTTCCTTAAAGATTACAGCCCCGATCATAGGCTCTCCGGTGGCTACATCTTTGATGTATCCGGTGATCTTTGCCTTTCCTGTCATACCTCTGCCGTTGGATTGACCAATAGTAATGAGTTTCGACTCCAGGTTGCGCTCGTTTTCCGCAGCAGCTTGGTTGATCATAAACTCCGGTGGTATTTCTTCTGCCAGCTGTTCCTGATCGGATTCTAGACTAAAGAAACCTACTGGCAAGTTGATGTTGATTGCACGTTCTTTGGTGATAAACACGGATTTGTCTTGGTAAATTCTATACTGGAATTCCGTATTCTCAAACAGCTCCTTTAGAATGCTTTGCAGGGAGCTATTGGATTTGCTAATGGAGAAACGGACCGAATCGAAATCCTGCAGGTCATAATAGAGCTTTCCGGAAATTTGTTCCTGCAAAACCTCAGCCACCTGTTGCCAGGAAAGATTCTGGCCATCGATATTCAGTTTAGAGGAACTTATCTGTGCCCAGGAATTTATACTTACCAAGCACGTGATCAGGATGACTAATAACCTGCTATTGCCCCTCATCCTGTCCTAGTTTTATATAGTGTTGGGTCACGGAAATGAGCGAGGGCTCAAAATCACGTTTTAAGTCTAGACCATTGGCTTTAATATGTTGTTTCAGCTGCTTTTTGCGGTCTTCAAATAATTGTAGCACTGAGGACTTGTTGTTAACCTTGTAGGTGTTGTGATCCAGTTCAACGAAGAATTGATCCAGCACATCAAACTTAATGCGCATTTGTCCGTTTTTTACCGCTTTGTTGATTTGCTTTTTACGACTGGCATAGATACTGATCTCATCATCCAGTAGGACATCATAGAAACCTTCTTCCAATGAACCAATGGGGTTAGCTGCACTGACCTTTACAAATTGATGATCTTCATAGGTAAAGGCAGACACTTTATTATACTCCAGCACCAGTCCTTTGCGGTGTCCAAGATGATTAAAGTACTCGACTAGAACCTTGTTTTCTACGATATCGTATTTCAAAGGGATATCCCGGTAGATCATACCATCATACTCAACCGGACCTTTGACATAGTAATCATCCAGAAAAAAGGGGGTTCCGCTGTAGCCCAGATCGTAATTGACATATTCAATTCCATTGAAGATGGCCAATTGATCTTTGATCAGGTTGTTATAACTCGCTATTGCTGAGGCCTTTGCATCTGTTATGAAACTTTGTGGGTCATCCCCAGGCTGCGCACAACCTAGATTTACCGATATGGTGAATAGAAATATAGCAGAAGCTGCTTTAACAGTTAGCCTCATAGAAACTAGGATCAACCTGCAAATATAGTAGGCTAATTTCAACTAATAGCAGTTTTCAGAATTTCTTAACATTTAATTCGATGACCCGATTCAAGCTTAAATCAGCTGGAGGTAGCTGTTGTTAAAGCCATATACCCTAAGCTTAGTGGTAAACTAAAGATTCGCTTACCACTAGCCCGATATACCGCATTGGCAATGGCAGCGCTGGTAGGTGGGCCTGCAGCTTCCCCGCCTCCTAAGGCCGGTTCCCGGGGACGATCAAGCACCGCTACCTCCAGCTCTGGAATGTCCGTAAACTTAAAGATGGGATAAGATGACCAATCAGTACTGATGATACCCTTCCTGTCAAACTTTACCTGCTCCAATAAGGTCCAACTAGCACCTTGGATCATGCCTCCTTCGGTTTGATTAATAATACCATCAAGATTGATTACTTCCCCATGGTCAACAGCCGCCCACATTTTATCTAGTGATATCATTCCAGTAGTCTGATTCACTTTGACCTTGGCAGCAATAGCCGCATAAGCATCATGGTTTTTGTATCGGCTGTATCCAAAACCCAGCCCCTCTCCTGCTGCCATGAGTTCAGACTGTGTCATTGCTTTTACCTTTTCAATCACCGCTACAGCTCGTTGATCATCAAGGTGTTTTATCCTGAACTCCAGTGGATCCTGACCTGCCTGATCTGCTAATTGGTCCATAAAAGACTCGATGGCAAAAATATTGGCATAAGCCCCCAAACTGCGCAATGATGATACCCGCAAAGGGCCATCAAAATAGTGTGCATTTAGCTGTAGATTGGGAATGGTATAATATGGGTCGCCATTTCGATGACCACCACCGCGATAACCGCTTGACTGCATGTTAACCGGATTTTCCAGTTGTCTGGCCACCAGTAAAGTTCCCGGATCTTTATTGGGTCGAGTACTGTGCGAGTCGGTCCAGATATCAGATTTCCAGGCTTCAATTTGGCCAGTTTCTGTGAGGCTGGCCTCCAATTGCGCAATGATGGCTGATCCATAGGGCTCCCAAAGGTTTTCATCCGCTCTAGACCATTGTATCCTGATGTGCTTACCAGGGTGCTCAAGCGCCAACACACAGGCATCAGCTGCTGCATCATCGGGCGTGCTATGACCGTAACAGCCAGCTCCGGGAACACTGGTGAGGTGGATAGTATCGGTATCCATATTTAGCAGGCTGGCTAGGGCTTCTCTCAGCGGGTATATACCTTGACTATTGGACCAAACCTGCAATACCTCTTGGTCAAACAGGGCTATGGCGCATCCCG
>JANQPK010000211.1 GCA_028289505.1 Cyclobacteriaceae bacterium | reverse complement strand
ATCAATTCTTGAAAGCTTTCCAGCGCAAATATATTCTCTCCAGTAGCAATTGGCGTTTCTATGGCTTCCCGCAACGCTTTCAATTGCAGGGTTTGTTTCCAATTGATAGGCTCTTCAATCCAAGCCAATTTTGCAGATTCTAACGCCTGAGCCTGACGGGTCATGTTTTCCAGATTCCGCCCCACAAAGTGGTCAGCGGATATTTCCACTTTATCTCCCACAGTATCACGTATCATTTGCAGGTATTCAGATACCATCTCAATGCCCTTTTCGGTCAGCATTTGATTATCACTTGGCTCTAAGGTACCCGGAACATCTTTTAATACATTAAAAACCCGGGTCATCTTCAGCCAGGTAAAGCCTTGCTGCTGTACCCGAGTAGTGACTTTCTTACGAATTAACTGATAATCGCGATCGCCGTGCGTATCGGCATACAAACGAATCCTTTGCCGGAATCGCCCTCCCAGCAATTTCCAAACGGGTACTTCATAGGCTTTTCCCCTCAGATCCCATAATGCCATTTCCACCCCACTTACCCCGCCTCCCAGTCGATTATGCCCCCCATACGGCTTGATGGCATTGAAGATTTCCTCCACGTGAGTCGGATTCTTACCCAATAAAAGTCCTTTAAGCACCAGTGCGGTCTCCACATCACCTCCATCCCGTACTTCTCCATATCCGTATATATCCTGGTTAGTATCAATGCGAAGGATGGAACAAGGTCGTCCTAGATGCTTTACGGTTACATAACGCAAATCAGTGATCTTTAAATTTGAGGGACCTGAATGATAATATGCCCAGGCGGTTGTTTGTGACAGCAGTCCACCGACAGTCAATCCCCCCAAGACTGAGGTTTTCAAAAATCTTCTGCGCCTAAGCATGTTCTAAAATAGACATTGTGCCATTGAAACAATCATGGAGGTGGTATTTTCAGTAATCTGTATTATACTTGAATATGATGATAATGAACGTTTTGCTGCTAATGGCCCTAGTCGGACCTGTGCTGTTGATTAATCCTGTACTCAACTATGATCCCCAGCCAGATTTTCCGCCTTGTAGCGACATGGAAATCCCTCATTACACTGCATTCCGGACCCAATCCTCCATCAAAATTGACGGTAAGCTTGACGAACCAGTATGGTTGAAGGCTCCGCGATCTACATATTTCCGGGACTTAATTTCGGGAGCGAATACCGTTCATGAAACTCAGGCTGCGGTACTATGGGACGATGATTTCCTTTATGTCGGATATTGGATTGAAGAACCTGATCTTCAAGCCACATTGAGGGAGCGGGATGCTCCCATCTACACCAACAATGACGTTGAGCTGTTTATCGCTGGAGATGATGCCTACTATGAGTTCGAAATCAACGCTTTTGGCACCATTTACGAGGTATTATTTGTGTGGGAATCCTCCTATTATGACAAGGGCTATCATCAAATGAAGCAGTTTGACCGCGAGCAACCAGGGGTTAAAACTTTTAATGGCGTTGGCTTTAAGAATCATCCCAGGGGTAAACGTATTGGTTTTTGGAACTGGGATTTTGAGGGATTACAACATGGTGTATATCTGGACGGTAGTATCAATAATAGTACCGATAGAGATCGTGGATGGATGGTAGAGCTGGCCTTGCCCTGGAAGCAGATGCAGGTGCTGAACATCAATGGAAGTACCAATTTACCTCCTGAGGACCAGGATGTATGGAGGATGGATTTTTCCAGGTTCAACCAATATAAGGAAGCCCCACCTGCCAATGATTCCGGTGGCTGGGCCTGGAGCCCCCACGGCGTTTGGGACTCACACGTTCCGGAGTGTTTTACCTATATTCACTTTTCAAAAAAGGGACTTTAAGATGATTGGAAGAATAGTTCTATTCTTGTTGCTAAATTTTGGAGCATTGGCGATTGGAGGGCTATTTACCGGGAAAGGGGTGCCATCAGATTGGTATGCCAGCCTGAATAAGGCACCATGGACACCTCCAGGATGGGTTTTTGGATTTGCCTGGACCACTATAATGATATGTTTTTCGGTTTACCTGGCCTATTTGTGGCCTATTGTAGAAAATAAGACTCTGCTCATTGCACTTTATGTCTTCCAATGGATACTAAACGTTTCATGGAATCCTGTTTTTTTCTATCTCCATAAAACATTACCGGCACTATTTATCATCATACTGTTGACAACAGTGGTAGCATACTTTTTGTTTTACTATTGGCCTGTGCAGAAGGCAAAGTCTGCTCTGATGCTGCCCTACCTTATCTGGTTAATAATTGCTACTTCTTTAAACGGGTACGTTTATTTTAAGAATTGAAAACCAAAAAGCTATGGTTATGAGCCCGACTTACCGAATGAAGTAAAGTGCTACAAAAACTCCGGCGATAGCCAGTATTCCAAGCACTGAAAACAAGATTTTCCTGTTAAGCCTGGCCCGGTCTTTGGTTGATTGATCTGTGGATAGAATGGTTTTTAAATTATCCAACTCCTGTTCAAAGCTCTTTTGAGAACTAGGATACTGGCTTTCCGTGTTACCGTAATCTAAATTTCTTGATTCTAAATCCCAACGCATAATTTCAGAGTAAAGTACTTAGTTGAAATTTTACTATTCAGAATGAATTAAATACTATTCTCAATTTACCATTCAGACTTCAGAAATCCAACAAATTATTTAAGTTTTAGTTTCAATAAATAATATAAACAATTCTTTATCAATTATTTAAGTGTTCTCTTACCCCATATCTCATACATAGGTTCACCACGGCTGTTTTTACCTTGATGATGCCAATCTTCTTTTTTAACCTGATATTGAAATTGCAATTCCGCCCCTACCCGACTATTGTCCCTGGAGAAAAAATGAATCATTTCGGTATAGGTGCCTGTTTCAGCGGTATATCGACCTCCTCCGGTGCCACTGAACTTCATGGTTTCGGTGTGGTAAGCGATCCACTGGAAGTAGCCATCCTTTAAGAACTTAAGTGTTTTTCTGGGAACATGGTCTCCGCGACGCTCTTGACCAGTATCTGGTCCGCGGGTAGCAAACAGCCACTGGCCATCCAGGTCCTGATTATTTGAAGGTCTGCGCAGGTATGGTCTTTGTTTATTTCCGTTAAAGAACAAAGTGCCACTATCTTCGGATATTAGTGCGCGATGGGTTCTTTCACCATCGGAGTTGAAACTGAAATTAAATTCAAGGTCTATTATCAGGCTGTCTCCAACCACTTGGTAATAGCCTCCTTTGGTATCGATAAACTGGTCGGGATCTTGATCATAGACCGTATGAATCATGTAGGTGTCATCAACAAAAAGTAAATAATGACGTTTGCCCTGGTCCAAATCCTCCTGTGCGTGGTAAACACCAGGATGCAGTTGAGCGCACAATGGCAAACTAAGTATAAGGGCTATCAGGGTTAGGTTCAAATTGCAGTATTTCATGATAGATAATGTTTTGTTCCCGAATTAAACTTTTTAAACATGATGTTAAAGTAAACAGAAGTTAATGAAATATATTTAACTGAAATCAAATGCTATGATAATCCGGTATGTATCTGTTTCACAGGGATTGAACCAGGCTCATTTTCAGGCCTTGCAAAAAAAGCTGCCAGAAGTTCTTCTTAGACGAAACCAAGGGTATTTACACTATTTGGACCAGCAGCGTAACATGTTTGGACTTTTATTATTGAAGAAGATGTGGAAAGATCAGCTACAACAGTCTCTGGAATTGGAATTACTGGAGACCACTACCTTCAATCGTCCCTATCTACCAAACTCCAATATAGATTTTAATATTTCCCATGCTGGCAACTATGTTATCTGTGCCTTAGCTTGTGATGTGAGACTTGGAATAGACATTGAAGATAGAAAGGAAGTAGATTTTGATGATTTTACTCGTACTATGAATTCCCATCAATGGAAGACAATCCTAACTTCCCCAGATGCTATAGCAAAATTCTTTGAATATTGGAGTATCAAGGAAAGTGTCATAAAGGCAGATGGAAGGGGTCTATCTATACCACTAACAGAAATCACCATTCATTCGGAAACTGTAACCTATGCAGATAAAACCTGGTACGTTAAACCTTTCATACTGGAACGGGACCATTATGGCTGCCTGGCTTGTAGTCAAATCATTCCTGAACTCAGTATTAAACAAGTACCGTGGAATGATCTATGATTATGTGTTTAAGCGAAACCTAAAGCTATTAGGATTTTCTGCTCTCAATATATTTTGAGATAGAATCAATTGAAGTAAAATTATCAATGGTCATATCTTGTGGCCTAACCTTTATCTCAAATTTATCCTCAATAAATCGTATCAATTTCATCATTCCTAAAGAATCAATTATCCCCTCTCCCAGCAAATCATCTTGTAATCCAACGGAAATCTGGAGTTGATCCTCAACAAACTGTTCATTGATATAATTAATAAGAATCTGATCCATTTATCTATGCAAAAAAGTGAACTAATTCCGAACGTTTGACCTTTCCCGAACTAGTTCGGGGAAACTCGGTTAAAATTTCAATTCTGTGTGGAACCGCATACGAGGGTAACAACCTTCGACAATATGCAATCAACGCTGTATGGTCGATATCACTATCACTGGCTAAAATTACTGCCGCTCCCATAGTGCGTTCTTGCTGCTCAGTTTCCATCAGGAAGGTTGCCGCTTCCTTGACCTGTTCATGCCTGGCCAATACGGCTTCAATTTCATCCAGCTCAACCCGGTAACCTCTAATTTTTATTTGCCGGTCATTACGCCCCTGGAAGGTCAAAATGCCATGTTGGTCTTTGGTTACCACATCTCCTGTTCGAAAATAAACCCGTTCCTTTCCTTGTTCATCGGTTTCTCTGAAAAGTGAACGTTCTGTCAGCTTTGGGTTATTCCAATAACCTTCCATCATGGTACTGGTACATACTACCAATTCACCTGGCTCCCCTAATCTTGCTTCATTATCATCTTGGCTAAGGATCTTATAGGTAACATCGAACCAAACCTTTCCCAGAGGAATCTGCTTCTCGGATTCAGGCGGTGAGTC
>JANQPK010000210.1 GCA_028289505.1 Cyclobacteriaceae bacterium | reverse complement strand
CTGAAGAAGAAGGAAGAAGATATCATGACTGTTTGATCAGATGTAAAAGCCCTGTTTTTCAATAAAACTGGCTACCGCCTCCGGCACCAAGTACCGAATACTCCTTTTTAGCCTAATGGATTCCCGAATATAACTGGCGGATATATCAAGCAAAGGCGCTTTCACTACTGTTACCTTGGGATGACCAATCAATTCACTTGACGCTGCATCCGGACGAGGGTAAACCATCAAACCGTACTGGTCCAGTATAACCTGAGCATTTTTCCATTTGGGAAACTGCTTCAGATTGTCCATACCAACAATTAGTTTAAATTGATGTTGAGGATGCTTTTCTGATAAGTAAACGAGGGTATCTATGGTATAACTTGGCCTTGGCATTGAAAATTCAACATCGCTAACTTGGAACAGGTGATTGTCTTGAATAGCCTTTTCCACCATTTCGTAACGGTCAAATTCGTGTAAAAGAGACCTGCTTTTCTTAAAGGGATTTTGCGGGGAAACCACAAACCAAACCCGATCCACATGACTGGTCATTACGTTAGCAATGATCAGATGTCCGATATGGATGGGATTGAATGAACCAAAAAATAAGCCAATGCTCATGTTTTGAAGTCAGCCGACAATGGTCCTACAAAGTCACGGTAAAGCTTCTGAGCTACCTCGATACTTTGATCCAAGTCCTGATTTAGTAGTGTAACATCGAAATGGTCTTCAAAACTCATTTCGAACTTTGCTTTGAACATCCGCCTGGATATACTGTCCTCGGATTCTGTATTTCTATATCTGAGACGCTGTTCTAGGATTTCCATTGAGGGAGCCTTTACAAATACGGCTAGAGCATTATCCCCAAAATAGGTTTTCAAGTTGAGTCCACCTTTGACATCTACGTCAAATATCACGTTCTTACCGCAATCCCAGATTCTATCTATTTCTTGCTTGAGTGTCCCATAGAAGTTTCCAGCATACACTTCCTGCCATTCAATAAATTCCTGATTGTCTATTTTTTGTTTAAACTCCTGTGGGGAAAGGAAGTAATAATCTTTACCATTTTCTTCCTGACGACCTCGGCGATCTCTGGTACAAGCAGATATCGAAAACTCCAGATCTGGGTTCAACTCTACCAATCGCTTTACGATGGTGGTTTTGCCGGAGCCCGAAGGTGCGGAGAAGATAATCGCTTTGCCTTGATGCATGCGATCAGGCTGTATCCCTGATTTTTTTTCTAATCGATTCGATCAAGTCATCAGGAACCTGTTTCTTTTCCAACTTGGTACGCAGCATTTCCTTTATTGATTTATCTAGCTGGTAAGTCTCGTAGCAAGGAAGACAGTCGTAGATGTGTTTATTAAATTCTTTCTCTTCTGCTGCAGATGCCTGTCCATCAGTCATCAGTTGCATTAGTTCTGAGCATCTCTGACAAGAGATTTGGCCAAACAACTTCTGTTTGATCCAGCCCAAAGGATTGGTAGCCATTCTTTTTCATTTATTGTAACCCATTGATTTTGCATAAGTATGCAATTTTTCTCTAAGCAAATTCCGGGCTCGATGTAATCTTGACCTAACGGTACCTATGGGAATGTCAAGTATTTTTGCCATCTCCTCGTAGGTAAACCCTTCCAGGTCACATAATATGATTACCGTGCGAAAGTCAACTGCTAAGGCGTTCAAAGCGGTTGAGATTTCATCGCCAATCATATGTTGTACAGTCTCCACCCGGAGATCCGTAGTCATAGAAACATCTACACTGTCGGAATTGTAGAATGCTTCTACCTCTTGATAATCAACTTTAGAAGGTTGTTTACTCTTCTTCCTAAAGTCATTAATGAAGCTGTTTTTTAATATCCGAAACAACCACGCTTTAGCATTAGTTCCTTGTTGAAAGGAATTTAGAAATCTGTATGCTTTTAGGTAAGTTTCTTGTACTAAATCCTTGGCATCATCTTCGTCGAATGTCAAGCGGTATGCAAAATTATACATAGAGCCAATGTGAGGCAAAAATTCTCGCTCGAAAATTCTCTCCTTCTCCATCTCCGAATAATTCCGCTTTCTTTTCTCGACTGACATAGTGGGTGTTAGTAATGGCATTGTTACTACTGCAAAAACTGTTCCTTATATTAATAACTATACTGGAATTATAAGGTTTTGGTTTTTATTTCTGTACCTTTTAGTAATTCTAAGTTCCTGGGAGACCATAGAATCATAAAAAAGATCACAACTGAACCGAATTCCAGCAATTCCCACTTCTTGCTGGCTGGTATCATGGTAATAACTAATAAAATTATCAGATAGGTCAATGAATGCCTTACTCTTGGTATTGGGATGTACCAATCATCTAATAGTTTCTTAAAAGTTGGTATTTTATGGTAAACAAATGGTACCACGATCAGGTAGGTCAAGATAGCTACAGTTAGAATTACTCCAAAAAATAGCTTATTAATCTTGACGTCTCCTACTACCAGATTGTGAAGGTTTAGCTCCTGTTGATCATTGTTCTGCTTAAAGTAATCGGTAGTTTCCAGTCCCAAAATTCGTTGTCCCCAGGATAATTCCTCGCCAGCCACAAAAAAGAAAAATCCGATTATGGCGAACGAGGTTAAACTTAATTTTAAGCTGCGGCTGTTACCTCTCCTCCACCAGCGTTGTCCCACAATCCAGCAACCCATTAACAACAAAACCACGGTGGCGTACTCTATAACACCATCCTCCATCAGATACCGGTTTGTAAAAAATTCTGGATTGGTATATCCCCAGTACATTCCCAGCAAGGTGCTCAAGATTAATACACCAAACAGGAGTTTTTCAAAATTATCCATGTTGCCTGTTTTGTTCAATGAGACGGTGTAGAAGTCAATTGCTCCAGTTGTTGCTGAAGTTTTGCTCGAATAACCTCACTGGAATAGCAATTTTTTACTTTATCATATGCCGCCTGTGCCATCACTGCCCTTTCAGATGGGTTCCCAACCAACTTAGCTAGTTTATCAGTATATGCTGATACATCTCCTACTGGGGATAAAAGCCCGTCTACCTGGTGGTCGATTATTTCGTTAGGCCCTCCACATGCGGTGGCTACCACAGCTTTCTTCCTGGCCATGGCTTCAATCAGGCTGATGCTAAACGTTTCCCGTTTAGAGCTAATACAGAAAATGTCTATTTCTGAAAAAAAAGCATCTTTATCTTCCACCCATGATCTCAATTCGACCTGTCCGTTGAGCTTGTATTTTTTGATTAAATAACTCAAATAGATCTTCTGAATGCCAGCTCCTGCAACTACTCCTCTAAAGGAAATCCCCTGCTGTTTTAGTTGACTCAGGGACTTTATTAACAGATCTAATCGCTTAGTACGTCTGAAAACCGCCATGGTACCTATCACAGGCACTGCCCTTTCTACCTGCGGACTGGGCGGGTCTGATATCTCGATAGCATTATTGATCACCGACACCGGAACTTTACATCCTTGTTCCTCTATATATTGCTTGAGCGCTTTGGATACGGCAAAAACCCGATCCGCATTTTCCAAATGCTTAGCCGTAAAACTATGAACTACCGCCACAATCTTGGCGTTTGGTAGTATTTTCTTGATGAAATACAGATCAATCGGCTTATGTACCAACACCACCTCCGGATTGATGCCTTCAGTAGCCCTTTCAAACTCCCTAAGAGCCCACTGCTTAAATCCCGGCCACTTTAATCGCACATAGTCAAGCTCTACTATATTTTTTGCCACTGGCGAGGGCATTGTCTTTAGCACTGCTTTCAAAGGTGCTCTACTCCGAATCATAGAATAAACCTGATGGTTAAGTTGCCAACACATCAGGGAATAGTCGAGAAATGCCTGCTTGGACCCACCCAGGTTTCGACCGGAAATGAAATTTAAGATCTTCACCTTTAAATGAAGTCCCGGTCGCTAGTAGCGATATTGATCTGATTTAAATGGTCCCTGAACTTTCACTCCTATGTACTTGGCCTGGTCATCTGTCAGTGTCTCCAACTCGGCACCAACCTTGGCCAAATGAAGACTCGCTACTTTTTCATCAAGATGCTTGGGCAATGTGTATACCCGGTTATCATAATGATCTGTATTTTGCCATAACTCAATTTGAGCCAGCACCTGGTTTGTGAAAGAGTTTGACATTACAAAAGAGGGATGTCCGGTAGCACATCCTAAATTAACCAATCTTCCTTCAGCCAGTAAAATGATATCTTTGCCATCTAACCTGTAAAGATCAACCTGAGGTTTGATATTTACTTTATCTGCGTGGTGATTGAGCCAGGCAACATCGATTTCATTATCGAAATGACCAATGTTACACACGATAGCCTTATCCTTCAAGCCCTGGAAATGTCTACCAACTACGATGTCTTTATTTCCGGTGGCAGTTACCACAATATCTGCTTCTTTTACCGCATTATCCATTTTCATTACTTGGAAGCCGTCCATGGCAGCTTGAAGTGCGCAGATAGGGTCAATTTCAGTAACAATAACCCTGGCACCGGCACCTCTTAGTGAAGCTGCTGAACCTTTTCCAACATCACCATAGCCTGCCACTACCGCTATCTTACCGGCAAGCATCACATCGGTAGCTCTTCTGATAGCGTCAACGCAAGATTCCTTGCATCCATATTTATTGTCAAACTTTGACTTGGTAACGGAGTCATTAACATTTATTGCCGGCAGTGGTAGCTTACCACCTTTTTCCCTGTCAACAAGTCTTAATACCCCGGTAGTAGTTTCTTCTGAAATACCCCTAATGCCCGGCACCAACTCGGGGTAGCGATCCAGAACCATATTGGTCAGGTCACCACCATCATCCAATATCATATTTAGAGGCTTGCGATCATCCCCGAAAAAAAGTGTTTGTTCAATACACCAATCAAACTCCTCCTCGGTCATTCCTTTCCAGGCAAATACGGGAACTCCTGCTTTGGCGATAGCAGCCGCAGCATGGTCTTGGGTACTGAATATGTTACAGGAAGACCAGGTCACTTCAGCTCCCAGCACCTGTAATGTTTCAATTAAAACCGCAGTTTGGATGGTCATATGTAGGCAGCCAGCAATCCGCGCCCCGGCTAGTGGCTTTGAGGATCCGAACTCCTCCCTGATAGCCATGAGTCCAGGCATCTCATTTTCGGCAAGGGTGATCTCTTTACGTCCCCAATCGGCCAACGCTATATCTTTTACTTTATAGTTTAACTTTGTATCAATCATTTTCGATAAGGCTTATGTTATTGAACAAATTTAAGATTTTTAATTAATTCTTTTATCTCACAAATTCTACTTGTTTAAAATCGTATATCAAGTCCTCATTTGAGGACCTTATTAACAGGCGACCGTCGTCGGTGACTTGTTGGATTCTACCGTAAAACTCCGCTCCTGAAGCGCTATCTCTAAAAACTCGGTTTTGCCCTACCCAGAGCAAACTTCTAGCGTAAAGATCCCACAAAGCCTCTATACTGCCCGTCTGTACCAGACCATAGTGATGACCTAGTTGCTGTAGTAATTTGTCTAATACCATCTGCAAGTCAAATTGTTTCTTCAGATGTAATCTGATACTGGTTGCACCATGTGCCTCGAATTCTGTTTGGTTTATGTTCAGTCCAATCCCCAAGATGGACCATTCTAATTGGTTTGCCCTGATAATGTTTTCAATCAGTATTCCGGCAATTTTACCGTTTTCGGTGTAGATGTCATTGGGCCATTTAATCCAAGTGGGTGCTACACCTAAACCACTGAGTGTGGTTATCAGAGCTAAGGATGTAACTACTGTTAGCTCAAACTGTTTGGAAACGGTTAAAAAATCCGGTTTGATCAGTATGGAGAAGGTAAGGTTTTTACCAGGTTGGGATTCCCAATGATTACCCCTTTGACCTTTACCATTGGTTTGGTTGTCGGTAATTACTACTGTACCGTGGCCTATGCTGCCATCTGACAATAAGTCAGAAACAACTCGGTTAGTAGAATGACAAGACGGCAGCTTTATCAGTTTTGAGCCTGTAAATAAAGATTGGAATGGGACTTTATGCAACTATTTTTTTGTAGCTTTGATTGCAAATTTAATAGAAAGCTCGCATTTGATAAAGTCTTGATGAGTTCCCGGGAGTTATGCAATCTTGTGGTTGAAGGAATGAAAGAAAAAAAGGCCCAGGACATTGTAACCATGGATTTAAGGGCAATCGAAAATTCCATCGCAGATTATTTTGTGATCTGTACCGGTAACTCCGACACCCAAATAGACGCCATCTGTAACTCTATTGAAGAAACAGTTCACAAAAAAACCAAAATTGATCCCTGGCATCTTGAAGGAAAACAAAATAAGGAATGGATTTTGCTTGACTACATCGACGTGGTGGCTCATGTTTTCCGTACTGATCGCAGAGAATACTATGCCATCGAAGATCTTTGGGCAGATGCGCAATCGATCTACGTAGAAAATTAAACCTCGGGGTTTAGTTTAGCGTTATAGCATAAACTATTATGGCAAACAATCCAAACAATAAGAATGTAATGAAGCCTACACCTAAGAATAACTATCAGGTGTGGATCATTGCCACTTTGGTGGCACTTATTGTTGGTATATCATATTTCACCAACAATACAGAGACCATTAATATCAACCAGTCACGGTTTGAGCAAATGGTGATGGACAACGATGTAGAAAAAATCGTGTTCATAAAAAACAAAGAGAAAGTTGAAGTCACACTTAAAGAAGAGGCCTTAGACAATAGCAAATACAAGCCCGAGTTAGAAAACCAACGACCTTGGGGTGGTCTGGGCGGTCCGCACTACAGCTTCACCGTGGTATCAGACGAAATCTTTGATAAGGAGTTCAAAGAATTACGCTCGAAACTACCATCTGAGCAAGCAGATAAGTTGAGTTACACTGCTGAAGTTAGAAATGATCCATGGGGATTCTTTTGGACTTGGGGATTCTTAATTTTAATCCTGTTCGGATTTTGGTTCTTGATGAGAAGGATGACTGGAGGCGGAGGTCCTGGAGGTCAAATTTTTAATATCGGAAAATCACGAGCCGCCCTGTTCGATGCCGAAAATAAGGTTAAAATCACTTTCAAGGATGTAGCGGGACTTGATGAAGCAAAGGAGGAAGTAAAAGAAATTGTGGACTTCCTGAAGAGCCCTGCAAAGTTCACCAAGTTAGGTGGTAAAATTCCGAAAGGTGCACTATTGATAGGCCCTCCTGGTACTGGCAAAACTTTGCTTGCCAAGGCGGTTGCAGGTGAGGCGGAAGTACCGTTCTTCTCACTTTCGGGTTCAGACTTTGTGGAAATGTTTGTAGGTGTTGGTGCCGCCAGGGTAAGAGATCTTTTTAAGCAGGCCAAAGAAAAAGCGCCCTGTATCGTGTTCATCGATGAGATTGATGCCATAGGACGATCTAGGGGTAGAGGTCAGGTTCCAGGCTCCAACGACGAACGAGAAAATACCTTGAACTCTCTCTTAGTAGAGATGGATGGTTTTGCCACGGATAGTGGTGTTATAATTCTGGCAGCAACCAACAGACCGGACGTGCTGGATCAGGCACTATTAAGGCCTGGCAGATTCGACAGACAAATCTCAATCGATAAACCAGACATCGTAGGACGAGAATCGATATTCCGGGTTCACCTGAAGCCATTGAAGCTCGATGAGGAAGTTGATCCTAAGAAGTTAGCTGCCCAAACACCAGGTTTCGCAGGAGCTGAAATTGCCAACGTCTGTAACGAGGCAGCCCTAATTGCAGCCCGAAAAGATAAGGACGCAGTAGGAATGAAGGATTTCCAGGACGCTATCGATCGAGTGATTGGCGGATTGGAGAAGAAAAGCAAGATTATCTCCCCTGAGGAAAAGAAAATTGTTGCTTATCACGAAGCCGGACATGCGGTAGCAGGTTGGTTTTTGGAACATGCCGACCCCTTGGTTAAAGTCAGCATTGTACCTAGAGGGGTAGCGGCGCTAGGCTACGCCCAGTATTTACCCAAAGAACAGTTTCTCTATCAGACTGAGCAGCTGTTGGACGAAATGGGAATGACTCTAGGTGGAAGAGCAGCCGAGGATATTGTATTTGGAAAGATCTCTACCGGAGCTCTGAGCGATCTGGAAAGGGTCACTAAAATGGCTTACAGTATCGTCACTGTTTATGGGATGAACGATAAAATTGGAAATGTCAGCTTTTACGACTCAAAACAATCTGAGTATTCCTTCAATAAACCCTACTCAGAGGCAACAGCCGAGACCATAGACCAGGAAGTACGGAATATTGTGAGCTTATCTTTCGAGCGAGTCAAAAAGCTACTTCTCAGCAAAAGAAATGAGTTGGAAATTGTGGCTCAGGAGTTACTGGAAAAAGAGATTATTTTTCAAAGCGACCTGGAGCGCCTAATTGGCAGTCGCCCTTTCGAGAAGGAAACCACTTACCAGGCTTTTACTAATGGACGTACCAACCAAGAGGAAGAGGCTAGTAATGGAAAAGACGGCGAAGAACAGGTATCTGCACCGGAACTGGATAACAAAGCAATACCTGAGCTGAATGATGTAGATCAGGATGACCAGACTCCAACCCTGGAGAACAATCCAACTAACCCCGGTGAGGTTCCCAAAGATCAGGAATAATCGTTAACTTGATCGATTATTAATTAGAGAGGGGTCCACACCTTGCCTTGGTCCGCTCAAGGAATAATGACTCACCAACTACAGTTGAATCCAGGAAAGAAGCTGTTTTTTGCTTCGGATTGCCATCTTGGCGAACCTGATTACAACACCAGCAGGGAACGTGAAAAAAAAGTGGTTTCCTGGCTGGATACCTACATGGAGGAAGCTGCTGGGTTCTTTCTTCTGGGTGATATCTTCGATTTTTGGTTTGAATACAATCATGTAATCCCCAAGGGCTATGTGAGGTTGCTAGGAAAACTGGCTGAGATCACAGATCTGGGGATCCCAGTTATTTTCTTTACGGGAAATCACGATATGTGGCTTTCTGACTACTTCTCTCAGGAACTTAACATCCCGGTTTACCGAGAACCCCAATCTTTCAAAGTGGATAACGCTATGCTACAGGTAGGTCATGGCGACGGACTGGGACCTGGACAAGCTTCCTACAAGTTTCTGAAAGCCATGTTTGCAAACCCTGTTTGCCAGTGGATGTTTAAGTGGCTACATCCCAATGTGGGATTTGCTATTGCCAATAGATGGTCGCGTCAAAGCAGAACTTACAATGGCGTGTCCCAGCCATTCGTATCTGCCGGTGATGAGAAAATATTCCAACACTGCATTGATACTGAGAAAATACAGCACCATGATTACTATGTATTTGGACACCGACATCTAGCTATGGAACTGCCCGTTACGGCTAGTAGCATTTATTTCAATGTAGGTGAGTGGATACAAGGATTTACCTTCGGTGTTTATGATGGTAGTGATTTCAAATTGAGTACATTTGATTAAGCACATCGGATCCAGCCTTATACTGCTTCTATTCTATCTCTCCGCTAGCGCTCAGAATTGGTCTTTAATCTCAAAACAACCACTCAATGTCCCATTGGAGTACTGCAATATTGATCGATTCGGAAACATCTATCTGAGCGACAAAACCGGGAACTTGCGAAAACTAAATCCTTTGGGGGAGCAAATTGCTCAATTTGCCTCTCAACATTATGGAAAACTATCTGCTCTAGAATCATGGACATCGCTGAGGGTTTTCTTGTTCTACCAAGACATTCAGCAGTTTGTCTATCTGGACCGATTTCTGAATCAGTCCGAGTTTTTGGATTTTTCATCGGCTCAATTCCGTTTAGTAACTCTTGCTTCCCCTAGCAGTGATAATCAGCTATGGATCATTGATTCCGGCCCCGCCACACTGGCCAAATACGATATCAATTTTGGTTCTGTTACCTTCAGCCAGGTACTTAACCAATTGATTGATGCACCTGACCTAAAACCAAATCAACTGTTTGAGTATCAAAATAGAGTCTACCTTGGGGATAGCAACTTGGGCATCTTGGTCTTTGACAACTTGGGGAATTATATACAAACCATTGACAAACCCGGTGGTAAATTGGTGTACCCCTTTAAAGAAGAGCTTTATTTTCTAAAAGGTAACAGGTTACACTTTATTTCGATCTACAATCAGAATCAAAGGATTATAGAACTTCCCGAAAATCAAACTGATTACAAGCATGTTTTGGTAACGGAAAAGTCTATAGTTCTAGCCTCCTCTCAGGATTTGTTCATATATAGTTACACACCACGGTAAATCTCAAGTATTCTTTTCCTGAACATGAAACTATACCTGGAATTGATCAACTCAATTTCTGCCCTGTTCTTATTATTGAGGCTCTCCAAGTAGCTATAAAAATCCGTATTCCCGGAGTTATATCTGCTCTCCGCAAATTTGAATGACTGGTCTAAGGCCGTCAAGTTCTCTCTTGCGGCCTTATAGGTACTGGCAGCCGCTACCAAATCGAGATAAGCTTGTTGCAAACTATTGATCAAGTCAATGCGAACTTGTTGATAATCGAGTTGTGAGCTTGCAATATTGATATTGGAAACATGAATATTGTTCTTAACTCGATTTCTGTCGAAAATTGGAATGTTCAATGCCAAACCCAGAAACTTCTGTTCATTGATGTTAAGTTGTTCAAAATACGAATCCTGGTTATTAGATGAAAAGGTAGAACCGTAAGCGGCTCGTACACCTAAATCAGGTAATCTATCTGCTTTGACCAGCGCCAGGTCCATTTTACTGGTTTCTACTCCTAAGTTGGCACTTTTTAATCCTGGGGAGTACTGTAACACCTCATCCTGTAATTCCTGATAGTTGGGGATATTCGGATCAATACTTTGGCTAAACAAAGAAGAATCCTCGATCAGGTAGTCCAGGGAAGGGTCTAGTAGCAGGGTCTGAAGTAGTGATAAACGATCTCTTTTGTAGGTGTTTTCTAGGTTTACCTTGTTTAATTGCTCATTGGCGATTTGAGACCTAAGGTTAAAGACCTGCTCCATGTTGGCTACACCCGCCTCTGCCCGGCGTTCTGCTCGGTTCAATTGGTTTGAAAGCAATTCGAGCCTTTCATTAGCAACTTTGATATTCTCCAGATCAGAAATCACCAAGAGGTAAGAAGCGGTAATGGCAAGTTCAATGTCATCCTTTGATTGTGCCAGATCGTACTCCGCAGCTTGCTTAATCAAAGAATTCCTGCGAACCGAATTTCGAGTCCTCATACCATTGAACAAATTGAGATCCATCCCAATTGAAGGAGTGGAGCTTCTAGTGGTGGCTGTAACCGGATCGAATGAAGTGGGATCATTGGTCAATCCATGACTAATATTGTAGTTGCTAAATGCCGAAATTCTCGGCAGATATTCCATTTTGCTCTGTTTCTCATTAGCCTGCGCAATCATAAAATCGTTACCCACCTTTTTGATGGTAATATTGTTTGCTAGTCCAATCTGAATACAATCATCCAGGGTTAGGACTTGCTGAGCATAGCCATCAAACTGGTACATCAAAATAAGGATAAGAGCCCCTACTAGCATTCTGAGTTTAACTAAATTGATCATAACTGTTAGTTTAGAATTTAGTAATCCCAGTTCCAACAGATATGCCATTTATATAAATAGCTGACAATTAATACATTGAATCAAATTGAAGCTCAGGTAGTGTCCGTTAATGATACAATTTCGTCCATTTACGCACGGATGCCTAGCAGTATTGGGACTCAGCCTATACTTTGATATAGCCATTAGAAAGCTGTGCTAGCTCATAACCGGGACAGCTTCATGATGATGTTTCTTGGGGATAATAATAGTAAATGTGGTACCCTTGTTTTCAGTGCTATCCACTGTGATGGTACCTTCATGTTTATCGATGATTCCGAAAGTGATGGACAAACCAAGACCAGTACCTTCTCCTAATCCTTTGGTAGTAAAAAACGGCTGGAATATTTTTGCCTTTACATCATCCGACATTCCTTTACCAGTGTCGGTAATCTTTATTTCAACCTCTGATTCAAGATTTCTGGTGGTGATGGATACTCTTCCTACGCCGCGAATGGAGTCAATAGCATTACTCAAAATATTCATGAATACTTGGTTGAGCTGTCCAGGAAAGCATTCGATCTCCGGAATTCCGGGATCGTAGACTTTGATAATATTGATCCGATCCCTGTCAATTTTAGAATTGAGCAATACTAAGGTACTGTCAATGCCATCATGCACATTGGCCTGTTTCAACTCAGTTTCGTCCAATCTTGAAAAAGACCTCAAACCTTTTACAATCTCAGCGGTGCGCATTGCGCCTTCCTTAATTGCATTCACCACTTCAAATACGTTTTCCTGTGTCTCTGAAAAGTATAACCGATTTTTTAGGTCCTTTACTTCATCTAAGACCAGCTTTATTTCTTTGATTGAGTTGGCATCATCCAACTTTGCATATTTGTTCAGTACATCTAGCAAGCCCTCCAACGAAGACCTTAAGCCATCAACTCCTGCATATACAAAATTGATGGGGTTGTTTATTTCGTGGGCGATTCCAGCAGTTAATTCTCCCAAACTGGCCATCTTTTCAGATTGTACGATCTGGGTATGTGCCGCCTTTAATTCCTTAAGTGTTTCTTCCAATCGGTCTTTTTGCTGCTGAATTTCCATGTTTTGCAGTGCCAACCTGGTGTTAGCTTTTTTCTTTAGACGGTAGCTTCGATAGATCAAAAACAGGATAATGGCAAACAGTACAGATAGCCATAGGAAAAAAGTACGCATAGCCTGAGATATTTTGAGTTCGGATTCTTGTAGTGCTTTCCGTTCTTCTAATAAGGCAATGGTTTTTTGTCGCTCTTTCTCTTCCAAATCTTTTTGATTTAAACGCATAGCCTGAAGCCCTATTTCTTTACTATTCTTTTCGGCTTCATATGCTTGCTGCGAAAGCTGTAAGGCCTGTTGAGCTTTTTCTTTCTCCGATTGCTGGTGCTTTAAGCGTATTTGTTGGAGCTCCTTCTCTTTCTTCAGCAACTCAATGTCACCTTCCTTTTTATCGGCGATGTATTGGAGTTCTTTTACTTCCAGGTCCTTTATTTCCTTTTCAACCTGTAGTAACCTGAAGTCCTTCTCTTTTCTTTCAATTTCTAGTTGCTGCTCCAGCAATTGTTGTTTTTGCTTAGTCTGGGTGACCAGCAATTGATTCATGATTTCAGAATATTTCTTGTAATATTTTAGGGCCTTCTCATCATTGTTGCTATTCAGATAAATATCGGAAAGCAGCTTGTAGCTGTCTTTAAGCACTTCGTATGCTTTCCCTCTTTCTGACCATCGTACAGCCATCTCCGCATATTCTCGGGCTGGTTTCAACTTTCCAAGAGCTTGATAGGTGAAAGAAATCTCATGATTAACCAGGGCGGAACTAACAAAGTCCTCTCTTGCGCGTCGAATCTCCAGCGCTGAAAACAAGTATTTCAAGGCTTGATCGTATTCACCCTTGGCCTGATAAATAAATGCAATATCCATTAGAATATCATCCTTAGGACTTACTTCTTCTTCACCTGATAATTTTTGACTGAGTTCCAATGATTTTTTGTAGTATGTCAGTGCCTGATCATTGTCATTCATATTCTTGTAGAAATTACCAATCTTATTGTACGAGACAGACATACCTTGGTAGTCCTCCATTTCTTTTTTGATTTTGAGAGAATGAAGCTCGTATTCTAGGGCCTGCTCACTTTCATTGATTTGGTGCAATTCACTAAGTCGTTCCAATACCGCTAGTAATTCCTCCTTCTGATCTTTTTGGTTGTATAAGTTTAAAAGTAATTGGTAGTAGATTTTGGCCTCCTGACGGTTACCGGATTGGTAATATGTATCTCCCATCAAGCTAAGCAGCTCAATTTGTCCGGCTGTATCGCCCATCGCTTCCTTCAGCTCATAAGCTCGGCTGAAATATTCGGTAGCTTTTTTATGCACCCCCCATTCCACAAATAGGAAACCGATGTCAGTCTGGATCTCAGCTAGTGAAAGTAAATCGCTGCGATTTTCCAAGGCTTTTGCGGCAATCAGGTAATGCTCGAGTGACATTAAATACTCCTTCTGGACCTTATAAGATTGTCCCAGAATTTGAAGACTTTCAGTTATACCATTTCGGTAGCCAAGTTGCTCCGCTAAATCTTTGGCCTCTGAGGCAATTTCTGCCGCGGCTACTGGGTCGCTCTTAATCAGATTATTCGCCTGTTGATTGAGCATATTTACCCTGGTACTGTCATTGATATATAACGCATTTGACCCTAACAACTGAAAGGACACCATCGCCAATATTGATATGATCAAAAACCTAGTGCTCATCTCCTTAATTTACACGAAATTTATTTCAATGGTATGGTAAAAGTAACCACCGACCCTTTCCCTTTCTCACTCTGGAGTTTTATCTCACCGGATTGTTTCTCAATATATTCTTTGCACAGCTTCAAGCCTAAGCCGGTACCTTTTTCATTTAATGTACCTCTGGTGCTGCCGTGATACTCGGTTTCGAAAATACTCTTCTGAAGTTTCCTGCTCATACCTACTCCTCTATCCTTGACACTTACCGCCAAATCCCCGTTTTGCTGAGTGAGGTTTACCGTTATGGAACTCCTTTTCTTTGAATATTTAATAGCGTTATTTAACAAATTGCGCATAACCAAATTAATGATGTTCTCATCTCCTAAAACAATAGGATCACCATTGGCGTGGACGAATTCAATCATAATCCCTTTTTGTAAAGCAGAAATCTGATAGAGTTCAATATTGCGCTTGATCAACTCAATGATTCTGATAGGTTTACAGTCAACATGACTTTGCCCCATTTGGGATTGAGACCAGAACAGAAGATTATCCAGTAAACTGGTTACGTCCTGTAAGTTGGCCTGAAGTTTCATATAAAATTGATCCAACTTGGTCCTTGAAACATCCTCTGGTAATTGTTTCAATATCTCGAAGAAAACACCTAAAGAAACTAATGGTTGTTTTAAATCGTGTGAGATTATAGTAAACAGTTTGTCCTTGATTGCATTGATTTTGGTGAGTTCTTGATTTTTAATTCTCAACTCCTCGGTGCGAGATCTAACTTTATCTTCCAATTGCTTATTAGCTTTCTCAAGATTCTCCAATAGGTGTTTCTTATCCTGCTCTAACTGATAATTCAGTAGTGCCTTATCAATTATGATCTTCAGTTCCCTGGTATCCCATGGTTTGAGTATATAGCGGTAAATTCCACATTTATTCACTGCCCTCATGATAAAGTCGATATCGCTATAAGCAGTGAGTATCATACGCATGGTTTCGGGATGGGTTTTTACCACCAATTCTAAGAACTCCACTCCGGTCATTCCAGGCATCTTCTGATCGGTGATAATGAGATGAATTAAATACTCATCAAGAATGGCCTGCCCCTCTTTTGCTGAAAGTGCGGTGTATATATTGTACTCCCTAAAAAAGGCATTCTTGAATACCACCAAGTTGTTTTCCTCATCATCGACATAAAGGATGTTATAGCGCTTGCTACTCATACAAGATCTAGAATGGGGTTGGCATCAAAAATGACTAACAGCTTAAAAACAATTTACGAATAAATCATCAACCACCGACCTACTATACCTCTGCAGGCCAATAATCACCCCATTCTGGGGGATATTTCATTGATGGTTTTTGATGTGTGGTGAGATATGGGTTTGATTGGCAGGACTATACAGTATGCTTTAGAGTAGGTTGGAAACAAAACCACCGTTCATCTTTAACATGAACGGCGGTTTTAAAAGGTTTGTGGGCTAGTCGTTTTCAGTCCAGCTTAAATCCGTAGTAATAACGGAGGTGGTGGCATTTTGTCGTCCCAGCGTAAGCCCGTTATCTACTTGCGTCAAGGTAAAGATAGCTGCTCCGGTACCTGACCCATCAGGTATGGAAACCATTACGGTTGAGTTTAATGATCCCTCGGGAATTACGACACTACCTGTACCGATCAGATCTCCTGTCAACTCCCATTGAACACTTACATCATTGTAAATAACCTCAGGGATTTCGACT
Source organism: Cyclobacteriaceae bacterium (assembly GCA_028289505.1). Classification (GTDB taxonomy): domain Bacteria; phylum Bacteroidota; class Bacteroidia; order Cytophagales; family Cyclobacteriaceae; genus SZUA-3. The sequence goes on along the minus strand of JANQPK010000210.1, from coordinate 3,565 downwards.
TCAATGGTAAATTCATCTCCTTCTTCGGGATCGTCATTGTCATCTCCATCGTTGTTACTATTGGATACACTGCCCAACTGAACATACAACGGTAGGGAATTGTCGAAACTGGGCAATCCTTCATCGGGATCGGCTTCACAAGCCCAAATACCAAATATCAATGTTAGCAGATATATAATTCTTGTCTTCATTTTTCTGTTATTTAAAGGTCAAACCACAATTTTTCGTCCAGAGGTCGTTGGGTGGGTGCGTTTGTATTGGCAGCCACCTCGTCTGGAGGTAAGGGAAATCTCCTCATCAAATCAGCGGTCTGTGCTCCATCTGGAAGTTCAAGATCTGGATATCCAACTCCATTTATTTCAGTTCTCCTCCAGTGAGTCCATCCTTCAAGCGGACGAATAATCAAATCTACCCAAGCTTCTTCAGCTATAAGCGGCACTGTCGCCTGTGGCAAACCTGCCAAATAGGCATCAACATCGGCCTGATCTATGGGATATTGCTGCATGGATACGGTAATGGCCTCTCGCATTTTGGCATCTGCATCACCAGTAGCAAATCCTCTAGCAATAGCTTCAGCCTCCAGGAATAATTGTTCTTGGTAGGAAAACAAAACGTCCGAAGAGGCTGGTCTTACTAACTCAGTAGTACCATCAGTACCCACCGGTGCTGTACTCAATACCCAATGAACCGAAGGTGAGGCGTTTCCTCCCGGAGGTACGCCCATTACCTCGGAGTTGGGATCTCCACCACTGGGATAAGGTTGAAAGTAGTGATCTAAACGAGGATCTGATCGAGACTTCATGGACTCCACCATAGCTTCACCGGCGAAGTAGAAGATATTCTGAGCACCAGCAAAAGCATTGAGGGTTTCCCAGAATGGATTTCGATTTCCTGAAACTGCGAAAAACGGAAACTCGGCGTTATCCTCAGTTGAACTAATCATATCTCCCTCAGCAATCAAGGCACCAATTTCCGCAGCCTTGGAAGGATCTGCATCCACCATGGTCATCAAGGTCCTGAATTTTAGTGACTTGGCAAATCTCCTCCACCGTTCCATATCTCCGGTATAAATCAAGTCATTATTGGTAATGGCTAATGGACTTGATTCGTCAATTTGAGCTATGGCTTGGTCAAGCAGATCCACAATCCCGTTCAATACTTGTTCCTGAGGATCAAAATTTGGCTGATCGAACTCCAGCTCATTTGGGGTCTCAAAGTCTACGCTCACCGCTTCCGAAAATGGTATATCTCCCCATAGCACGGTGGTTGACCAGAATATCATAGCTCGGAAAATCTTACACTGCGCTGCAGCATTGTTCTGGACCGGATCCGAAGCCTCCGCGATATCGGTTGCAAGCTTCAGATTCTTATGCTCATTACGATAATGAGATCTCCAGGTATTACCATTAACAAATATGCTGATAATGTATCGTTCAGGTCTGGTAAACACACCTGCTCCTAGAGAACCTCCACCTGAAAAAAGCTGTCCGATAGCCATTCCAGTAGGCCCGAAATCAATGGTGCGGTTGGTAGAATAATCCACAATTGAATTAGTGAACAACAACCCAGGGTCTGCTTCTGAAGATGCGTTCGGACTGGCATTAACATCCAGAAAGTCGCTCTCACAGGCTGCAGCTCCAAAAATCAATAATGGAATCAATATATATTTAGCTTTTATTTTCATGATCTTAAGATTTATCAATTACAGGGTCAACCTTACATTAAAACCATAGCTCCTGGAAGAAGGGACACTTTTCCATTCCACACCAGAACCGGTCAGTACCGTTCCAAAGAAGTTTAGCTCAGGATCAATATGAGGCACTTCGCTTCGGATAAGCAATAAGTTGCGACCTTCCAGCCCGAAATTAATGCTACTGAATGGAGTACCTGATACCACTGAGTTGGGTAAAGAATAACTTACTCTGATCTCACGTAGCTTGATATAGGAGGCATCAAATATCTGTCCCTCTGTATTGGAAGTATTGGCATAATGCGTCCAGAACTGCTGCATGCTTTCTACCGGGACGTCGTTAGGTCTAAAGGTCCCATCGTCATTGGCCAACACGCCATCGTCGATAAAAATTCTTCCTCTGTTTAGCAGTGTTTCCTCTACTCTTCCGTTGAGACGCATGTCGGAAACCGTTCCTGAATACATCACGCCACCTTCCCTGATATCTATTAGGGCACTAACATGGAATCCTTTGAATGAAAAGCTGTTCTGGACTCCTAAAGTCCATTCCGGGAAAATATCCCCGAATCGAGTCCTGGGACCAACCTCTCTCAAACCAGTACCTGGGTTGATTACAGGTTTGCCACTCACTGAATCCCGCAGCCAGCCTGCGCCGAACAGCCCGAAGGCCTCGCCAGGTGCCGCTCTTATGGAAAGGCCACTAAAACCACTGGTCAAACTCAGTTCATCCAGACCAGGAGCTAACTTCTCCACGGTTTGCCTGTTGGTAGTGAAATTCAGGCCGATGTCCCAGGTAAACCCACTGGCAGTTTGTACTGGGGTACCAGAAAGCAGTATTTCAAATCCTTCATTTTTGACTTCTCCAGCGTTGATCCGTCTAGATTCAAAACCGGTTGACTGCGGAATCGCCACTGAAATTATCTGTTCTTCAGTGATGGTGTTGTAATATGTTGCATCCAGACCTATGCGGCCATCTAAAAACTGAAGCTCGGTACCCAATTCAAAGGATACTTGATTCTGAGGTTGCAGCGAATTTCCCGGTGGGATCACATCTGTGGCAGCAAATGCCAACTGCCCCCCATGTGGGAAGGTATTGTTAGCCACGAACTGAGTGAAGATATCGGCTTGTGGGATAAACTGGAAATCCAATTGATAAGGTGCTTCATCGCTACCAACATTGGCCCAGTTTGCCCTGAACTTACCAAATGATAAGAAGTTACTGGCAATATCAAAGGCTTCGGTGAACACCACACTAGCACTTACACTAGGGTAAAAAAATGAGTTGTTATTTTCGGGCAAAGTAGAGCTCCAATCGTTACGACCAGTTACGTTCAAAAACAGGATGTTCTTGTAGTTGAAAGTAAAATCACCATACACGCCGTAAATTCTTCGCAGTTCCTGGTGGTTAGTAGGCGCGGTTGATGCCGCGTTGGCGTAATTATAAAGCCCATCAACACTTAAGTCACTAGCCGTTACCTGGGTACGTCTTAATGATCGCTGATTAATGTTGAACCCTACTATACCGGTAAAAGAAATATCCTGGTTGATATCCTTGGTGGCAGTGGCCAATATGTCGGTGTTGAACTCCCGGTTGTAAAACTCCAGATCGGTAAACTGCCCATTAATCCGGTTAATGGTACCTTTTCGAATAATGTCTCGACGAAGTTCCGTAAAAAGGTCAGTTCCTACCCTACCGGTAATATTTAGCCAATCTGTTGGATCATAACCGAGTTCCACATTACCAAAAAGCCGGTCTACTAGGTTGTTGTTGGGGTTGTTTTGGGTAACCCAAAATACATTATTGATGGTTTGGGCCCCGTCAAGTCCTATTGGGACGCCATTTTCATCTACCACGCTTTGCTCAAGCAAATTTAC